>JAGMEL010000001.1 GCA_023128195.1 Caldifarciminota bacterium
AGAGGTAAGAAGCGTTGGGCGATTTTAAATTTCAGATTGCAAATTGCAATACTTCGAACCGTAAAAAAACCGCACGGAGTGCCATAACCGTTCATGAAATGAACCATAACCGCCCGCAGGGCTCATCACCGTGCGTAGCACCAACACCGCTCTCTTAGAGCTATCATCCTCTACTCCTTAAGATTTTACTTGTTAATTTGACTACTTTCCGTCTTATCTCGGGCATTATGCCCAATCTGACTTTTGGATGTATTGCATTTGTAAGGAGGATGATAATTAAATTCGATTTTGGTTCGGCAAGGCACATTGTGCCAGTAAAACCTGTGTGATAAAATGTAGTATGAGCGAGGAGTTCAGGATACGGGTCTATGATCCAGCCCAATCCACGTTTTTCTTTTGCACCTGTATGGTCTTTAATCATCATCTTTAATGTACCGGGTTTTACAATCTCTTCATCAAGATAATGGCGCATAATCTTTGCTAAATCTCTTGCATTTGAAAAGAGTCCGGCATTACCAGATACGCCCTTGTAACTATAGAACGCGTTACCGTCATGAACTTCGCCCTTGATTACATAATCCCGCCATTTTATCTTTGATGCTTTACCATATTTTAATGCCATATTTTTTTCGTGCTTATTACCGAACTCAGTTGCTGCGATATTCTTTTTCGTAATATTGCCAAACCTTGTAGTCTTCACGCCGGTTTTTTTGAAGATATAAGTAGTACAATATTTATCAAGACTATACCCTGAAACTACTTCGACAATTTTCCCAAGTATTATATAGCCCAGGCATGAGTATATCACCTTACTTTTTCCAGTATTCGTTTTTGCAAGGTAGTCCATACGTTTTTCTTCGGACAAAATATAAATTGGAAACCATGCCGGTATGCCCGATGTATGGGTCAATAACTCATGAATTGTTTTTTCTCCGTTCGGTTTATTTTTAAAATCGGGCAGAAATTTCTTTATTTTATCGCCAAGTTTTATCTTTTTTCTTTCAGTAAGTTGCATAATTGCCATAGCAGTACCAACTGGTTTTGTAATTGATGCAAGATCAAATATTGTATATCTACTCATTCTTATCTTATCAGGAACTATTTGAGCATAGCCATATTCCTGGAAGAATAGCGTATCCTTGTCGTTTCCTATCCAGCAAACACAGCCCGGAATTTTTTCCTTTGTAGTACAATCAGTTAAGAATTTATGGAGCGTCTCAAATGACATCCTTATGGACAGACTTCAGGACATGTGACGATATTAAATAATTCTTTAAATTCGCTCTTTTTCAATGCTTCTTGTATTAATTTTACTGCACGAGGAATATATTTTTTAAAGTGAACCTTATTTTTGTTTAATGAAAGATTAGCAAATGCACCGAGCACCTGCATATTTCTTTGTAATCCTGTTAGGTTATAGATATTCATAAATTCCCTTTTCTTAAACCTAACGCCCCGCTTTCTTAGAACTTTTAAGTAATAATCTATAAGTTTGCGTTCTGCTTCTTTAGAAATATTAACATACGGATCCCTTAGCAATGATGTCAGGTCATAGGTTAGCGGGCCAATCCTCGCTGATTGGAAGTCTATGATCTTTGCTTTTTTATTCTTGATGTAGATATTCTGTGATTGATAGTCGCGATGCATAAAAAAATTGCGCCATGGTTCTGTTTTTTTGATAATTTCTTGTGCCAGCAATTCTAATTCGTCATCAATCTTTTTTATTCTTGTCTTTGGGATTTTACAGAATTGATAGAGAAAATATTCTTTGAAATATTCCTGTTCCCATTTGATGTGCTCATAATCGTAGTACACATTGATTGGTGCATCATTATAACCATCAATCTGTAGCTTTGTAAGTTCATCAATCGCAGCCCGATAAGCAGGATAGATCCCCTTTCGCTTTTTTGCTAATTCGTAAAGAGAATCATTGCCCAAATCCTCAATTAACAGCAGATTTGCATCCTCATCTGACCACTCGATTTCAGGTACTGCAATTTTTCTGTCAAACAGGTGCTTTTGCAATTTTAAGTAAGTTTGTATATCCCTATCCCAGACAAGTATAAAAGTCTGCTTTCCTTTAGTACACCGGTAAAATATACGATCAGATCCACCGATGTTTATTTTTTTAATGATTTTATATTCCATGTCCAGTTCCTTTTTTCTCATTTTATATTAATACAAAACTTATCTGATAATAAACAGTTGCTGAAATTACCCTCCTGGATTCTGCTGTTATTAAAGACGACAGTGTTATTCAGGGTTACATTGTCAGATATAAAACAATTTGCTCCAATGCTGATAAAACCGCTAAGATTTTTGGTTTGAACATTACTTGTGGGATGTACATAATGATGATAATTAACTTTAACCTCCTTTATTTTTATTCTTTTATTCAAAATATCATGATGAGCCTGCCAGTATCTCTTATGAGTACCAATGTCATACCATGCGCCTTGTATTGGTACACCGGAGATCGGTTCATTATTATCAATTAACGTTTGATAAACCTCAATCATACTAAAACTTGCTTTGCTGGGAAGATATGAGAAGATGTTATCAGATAGGACCGTACATCCAGTAAATGTATAGAAGTTTTTATTTTCATTCTCAGAAAAATGTTTTATACGAAAATCTCTATCTATTTCAACAAAATTCGTTCCGGTTTTTTTGGTCAGGACAAGCGTGGCAAGGCATTTATGATGTTTATGAAATGCGATTGCTTCTGTTAAATCAATATTAGTAATAATATCACAGTTATGAACGATAAAATCTCCTTTTAAAAATTCCTTGAAATTCAGCAGTGCACCTCCCGTGCCCTTTAACTTTTGTTCAATGACAATATATGTGTTAGCCAATGTTTTTTGTACAAATTTCTTTATCATATCTGGTTTGTAAAAAAGATTGAAGCCAAAAGTTTTTATATCAAAATTAAGAAGGCGCGCGATATTTATTCCAATTACTGGACAATCAACAATTGGTAATAATGGTTTTGGTACGAAGTCGGTCATTGGCCTCAATCGATTTCCTAATCCAGCAGAAAGAATTAATGCACGCACAGTATCACCTTATTTATTCGTGTAAAAAAATTATCCATATAGTAAGTATTTTTTCCTTATTCTCTTAAATTTGTCTAAATCTCGCTGCCATCTTCTTTTTATCGATACTATTGATTTATTTTTCTCAATCGCTTCTCTTATCCATGAGTTGCCAATAAGTATATCAAAAGGGAGTTTGCGCTTTTCGAATTCATAAGGCGGTTTTCGCCACTCAAATTTATCTGGATACAAATTCTTAATGGTTTTTATGATTTCCAACCCGGTTGAAACTGGATCAAATCTTTTTTTACCTGTAACATATATCTGCGCACCACCGCATAATCTATCTTTAAATTTATTGAATGTGGGAATAAAATAGGTTGGTCTAAAATCTGTGCCAGGGAGCTTTTTCTTGTTAATCGCCTTTACAAAAGTGAATGGATCAATCCATGGCGCACCAAAAATTTCAAATGGTTTTGTGGTTCCTCTTCCTTCGGAAACATTGGTACCTTCTAAAAGACACATCCCGGGATACACAAATGCCGTTTCAAATGATGGCATATTTGGAGAAGGACACGTCCAGCAAAGTCCCGTATCAGTATAGTAGTGTTGTCGTGACCACCCTTTCATTTTAACAATTTCTATTTGCGCGCCGATTTTTAATTCGCCATTTATAAAATTACACAATTCTCCCATTGTCATACCGTGTCTGATCGGTACCGGATAAAGCCCAACAAATGAGATATACTTTGGTTCGAGCACCGGACCCTGTACAGACACTCCATTTAAAGGATTAGGCCTGTCCAGAATAAGGATTTTCTTTTTTAATTTTGCCATCTGTTCTATCATAAGAATTGCCGACCATACAAATGTATAATATCGTGTTCCGATATCCTGTAGATCAATTACAAGAATATCTATGCTTTTTAGTAGATGCATATCAGGTACCGGGCTTTTACCGTATAGACTGTATATTATTATCCCTCTTTTTTTATCATAGTCGTCATATGACTTTATCTGATCCTGTAATGCTCCGTACAGTCCATGTTCTGGCGTAAATACTATTTTCAGGTCAATTTTTTTAACCTGGGAAAAGATTGTTAGAGTTGGTATCAAATGTGAATCGCAGGATGAAATATTCGCACATAAACCTATGCGAGAGCCAATCATTGGTTTAAATCTACTAAATATCAGGTTATTAATACCCAAAATCACATGTATTATACCATAAAAATAGATAAAAGTCAAGCTTTTTTTAAATACCTAAAGATAAATAAATGCCTAAATGCCTAAAAGATGGTAGATAGAAGATGAAAGATAGAAGATGAAAGATGGAAGAAAATGCCCAAAATAAATAAATACCGAAAAAAGCGAAGCGGTCGTCTCTCGTGCATCGAACAAGTGTAGGTATAATTTGTTACTTGACAATCCGTCATATTTGCATATATTATATTAGAGATATGAAATTAGGTGAAATATTATTAGAACAGGGGTTGATTTCAGAGGATATGCTTGCCCAAGCATTAGATGAACAGCAAAAGGATGGAAAAAGAATTGGGTCTACTCTGATGAAACTCGGTTTTGTAAAAGAAGAAGAATTATTAAAAGCATTATCAAAACATTTTGGTATTGAATCAGTAGATCTCAGAGAGTACGAATTGGACGAGTCGTTATTAAAATTGATTCCCAGTGACATTGCCGGGAAATATCTTGTCGTGCCGGTAAATCGTTTTGGCCACACAATTACCCTTGCTATGATCAATCCTGGTGATGTAGCAGCAGTCGAAGACATTCAATTTGCTACGGGTTTTGAAGTTGTACCGGTTGTTGCATCAGAAGATGCGATTTTGGAAATTGTTCGGGAACACTATGATGTCAAAAAACTTCTATCTGATGTGATGTACGAAATAGAAATGGCAGATGCAGGTGAGGCAAATGTAAAGGTTATTGATAATGCAGAGCAGAAGGAAGAAGAAGATTTATCAGATTTTCAGGACGATAGGGACAGCGGACCTGCCCTTAAACTTACAAGCAAAATAATTACTGATGCAGTTGACATGAACGTTTCGGATATTCATATTGAACCGTACGAGGATGACATGAGAATCAGATATCGTATTGACGGTATGCTACATGAAATTATGAAACCACCAAAAAGGATGAACAGGTCTCTGGCAACGGTCATTAAAGTTATGGCTAAATTGAAGGTAGAGGAGAAGAGGCTGCCCCAGGATGGTCGAATAAAGGCAAGGATCCACAATAAAATTATCGATATTCGTGTCTCTACAGTTCCAACCCTGTTTGGTGAAAAGCTTGCCTTGAGAATTCTCGATCGTTCTGCAATACAATTGAATCTTGACCTTTTAGGTTTTGAACCTAGTAACTTAAAAACTTTTCGCAAAGCAATTAAATCACCTTATGGTATCGTGCTTGTTACAGGTCCAACCGGTTCTGGTAAAACTACTACACTCTATTCAGGTTTGAAAGAATTGAATGATCCTGGTCTAAATATAATTACTGCTGAAGACCCGATTGAGTATTCCTTAATGGGAATTAATCAGTTACAGGTTAATGACCAGATTGGATTGACATTTGCCAGTGCACTGCGTGAGTATCTTCGCCAGGACCCAAATATCATAATGGTTGGTGAGATCCGAGACCTCGAGACTGCACAAATTTCAATCAGGGCATCATTGACCGGTCACCTTGTGATTTCTACAGTTCACACCAATTCTGCGGCAGCAACTGTAACAAGATTGGTGAATATGGACGTTGAATCATACTTGATTGCCTCGACAGTGCTGGCAATAGAATCTCAAAGGCTTTTGAGAAAAATATGTGAAAAATGCCGTGAAGAAAAGAAATATCCTGATGACATATTGCAAGATGCCGGTATTGATCCCAAAAAGTTGGATTTTCCCTTATACAAAGGAGAAGGATGTGAAAACTGCCGTGGAACCGGCTACAAAGGAAGAATAGGCATATTTGAAAATATGATTATTAGTTCAGAGATAAGAGATTTGATTCTCCAGGGAGCAACATCTTCGCAGATTGAGAAAAAGGCAATTGAAGAGGGCATGATTACGCTGCATGAATCAGCAATGTTGAAATTAGAACAAGGATTGACCACAATCGAAGAGGTCATTCATGAAACAATGGTGATATAATGGAAGAAAAACTTGGTGTATATTTAGTGAAAAATGGTATTTTAACCGAGGAACAATTACGTAAGGCTATTCAGGAAAAAAGGGAAACTGGGCAGCGTTTAGTCAGTGTTTTGAATACTCTGGAAATGATATCTGAAGGTAAATTACTTGCACAATTGAGTAATCTTTATGGAATGGAAGTCGTCGACCTTGATTATATTATTCCGCCAAAAGAAGTTTTAGACATAATACCAGCCCAGAAAGCATACCATTATGAAGTGCTACCGATAAATAGAAAAGGGAGATATATAGAATTAGCAATGGTAGACCCGACTGATATCAGTGCCATTGAAGATTTGCGTTTCATCACCGGCATGGAAATAAACCCGGTTCTTGCAGCAGAATCGAGTATCAGAGAGGCATTAGACCGTTACTACACAATGGAAAGAACACTTGCCGAGGTTAAAGCCGAAACCGGTCCTGCAAAAGAGCTCGGTATTGAAGATATGGAACTTCTTGAGACAGAGTATCAAGAAGAAATTGAAGAGACAAAGCTTCGAGCTGATGCTGAAGGAGGTCCTGTAATCCGTCTGGTTAATTTCTATATTGCTGATGCGGTTAATAAGGGTGCCTCTGATATACATATAGAACCCTATGAAAAAGTTGTCAGGGTACGTTTCAGAATCGACGGTATTTTGCACGAACAGCAAAATCCACCATTAAATTTGAAAGCAGGAATTATTACAAGATTAAAATTAATGGCAAAGATTAATATTGCAGAACACCGCGTGTGTCAGGGTGGAAGAATTAATATTCTCGTTGCCGATAAAATGATCGACCTGCGTGTTTCAGTAATTCCGATACTGTATGGTGAAAAGGTAGTCATGAGAATCCTGGACCGCAGTTCGCTAATGCTCGATCTCACAAAACTCGGTTTTGCTGAAAACTCGTTAAAATACTATCTTAAGGCAATCGAGAGCCCTTATGGTATCGTGCTTGTTACAGGTCCAACTGGCAGCGGAAAGACTACAACATTATATTCAACACTTGCTCGTCTGAATAAACCAGATCGACAGATAATGACTATTGAAGATCCGGTAGAGTACAATCTTCATGGTATAAATCAGATCCAGACGCACGAAAAAATTGGATTAACTTTTGCGAGTGCATTACGTGCCTTTTTACGCCAGTCCCCAAACATTATATTAGTGGGTGAAATTCGTGATTCTGAAACTGCTGAGATTGCAATTCGTGCGGCGCTTACTGGCCACTTAGTATTTTCCACGATACACACAAATGATGCACCGACGACAGTTAACCGATTGATCGATATTGGTATTAAACCATATCTTATTTCAAGCGCATTGGTATTGATTCAGGCACAGAGACTTTTGCGCCGTATTTGTAGTAAATGTAAAGAACCTGTAGAGGTGAGTAAAAAATTACTTGAGGATACAGGAATACCTGAAGATGCTTTTCCCGATGGAAAGGTTTATAAAGGAAAAGGTTGTTCAAACTGCAACCAGACGGGATACAAAGGCAGGATCGGGATCTATGAGATAATGCGGATTTCACCAAAGATTAGAAATTTGATATTAAAAAATGCCTCTTCAGATAATATTGCCAGACAAGCAATAAAAGAAGGAATGAAAACTCTGAGAGATGATGGTATTGATAAGATAAGAAACGGTGTTACAACTATTGAGGAATTAATGAGAGAAACAGCGTCAGTTTAATTTTATGATAATAACTAAATAGAGGAGACAAGATGTCTGTAACAATGAGACAACTTTTAGAGGAGATGGTGCAGAGAAATTCGACAGACCTACATCTGACGACTGGAGCCCCACCGATGTATCGTATTGATTCTGAACTGGTACCAACAAATTATGAAATACTCACGCCGGAATTAATTCAGAATTTGATATTTAGTGTGTTGAATGATCAACAAAAAAAGAAGTTTGAGATGGAATGGGAATTGGATTTTTCTTTTGGCATTGCCGGCCTTTCCCGTTTTCGAGGAAACTGTTTCCGACAGAGAGGTAGTGTTGCTGCCGCAATTCGAACGATCCCCTTTGAAATTAGGGGATTTAAGGAGTTAGGAATTCCGCAGATTGTGCAAGATCTTGCCAATAGACCCAAGGGCCTTATTCTTTGCACCGGTCCAACGGGCAGTGGTAAATCAACTACATTAGCAGCACTTGTTGATAAGGTAAATAGTGAAAGAAGATGTCACATAATTACGGCTGAAGATCCGATTGAATATCTCTTCAGACACCGGAAGGCGATTATTAACCAAAGACAAGTTGGTAGTGATACAAAATCCTTTTCCAATGCCCTGAAGTACGTCTTGAGAGAAGACCCTGATGTTGTTATGGTTGGAGAGATGAGGGACATAGAAACAATAGCCACTACCCTGACAATTGCCGAGACAGGCCATTTAACTTTAGCAACACTCCATACCAATTCAGCAGCTGAATCAATTCACCGTATAATCGATGTTTTTCCGCCCTATCAACAAGGACAGATTAGGGCACAGCTTGCGTTTGTTCTTGAAGGTGTTATCACACAGCAATTGCTGCCTAAAATAGGCCGGGGACGTGTTCTGGTAACAGAAGTAATGATTGCCACACCAGCAATTAGAGCACTAATAAGGGATGGGAAAGAACATCAGATATATTCAACAATTCAAGCTGGTTCAAAATACGGGATGCAAACAATGAATCAATCTCTATATGACCTTTATGCAAAAAGATTGATTACTCTGGAAACAGCATTTAACTATACATCTAATATCGAAGAATTTGAGCGTATGGTTGAACAAGCAACACCCACGATGAGATAGAACAATATGGTTATTTGGATAAGGTTATGATGCTTGAAAACAGATTATATATTAATTTATATTTGCGGATGTTATTTTCCGCGTATATCCGTGTTTTTTTTAAAATAAGGAGGTGAAATGCCAACTTTTGTCTGGAAGGGTAGGACTGCATCTGGTGCCACAGCAAGTGGAGAACTGGCTGCAGGTTCTCAAACAGATGTTGTAGCTGCACTACGTCAGAAGAAGATTATTCCAACTTCGATAAAGATTAAAGAGGAGAAGAAAGGGATAGCGCTCTTTGGTGGTCGCGTATCAAGAAGAGCGCTCTCTGTATTTACCCGTCAATTTTCAACAATGTTAAATGCCGGTCTTCCTCTCCTTTCCTGTCTCGAAATTTTGGGAAAACAGACTGAGAGTGTAGGGCTTCGCCGAGTTTTAGCTGAAGTAAGAGGCGACGTAGAAGGTGGTCTATCGCTCGCTGATGCATTGCGTCGGCAACCAAAGGTTTTTGATAATCTCTATGTGAATATGGTCGAATCAGGCGAAACAGGTGGTGCATTAGATGTTATTCTTGTACGTCTTGCAAACTATCTTGAAAAAACCGAAGCATTAATGCGTAAAATTAAAGGCGCAATGATATATCCTGCTATTATTAGTCTTGTAGCAGTCGCTGCTATTTCATTAATGCTACTTTTTGTAATTCCAATTTTCGCACAAATGTTTGAAGGTGTTGGCGCCGAGCTTCCTGCTATGACAAAATTCGTTATGTTCCTGTCTAATGTCTTGAAGATTTGGGCTGTACCCGGGCTTATTATTGCAGTCGCTCTTTTTACTATTATACGAAGGTGGCATAAAACCGATTCCGGTGTCAGGGTAATGGATCCTTTGTTATTGAAAGTACCAGTCTTTGGTGATCTGATGAAAAAACAAGCGATTGCTCGTTTCTCAAGAACCTTGTCTACTCTTCTTTCAAGTGGTGTACCCATAATTGACGCGCTTGAGATAACTGCAAGAAGTGCTGGAAACTGGGTTGTTGAAGACGCAATTTTGAAAGCACGGACTTCAATTAAAGGTGGTGAGAATATTGCTGATCCATTGTCCAAAACAGCAGTCTTTCCTCCTATGGTTACGCAGATGATTGCAATCGGTGAGGCGTCAGGTGGCCTGGACGAAATGCTTTCCAAGGTGGCTGATTTTTATGATTCAGAGGTAGACCAGGCAGTAGAAAACTTAACCAATGCTCTTGAACCTCTTATAATGGTGGTCTTGGGTGGTATTGTAGGATTCATGGTTGTTGCAATGTATTTGCCAATCTTCCAGCTGGCTGGTACTATTACTGAGTAAGAACATCGCTATACGAAAAAGTTAAGAACAACTGCTCTTAGTCAACCTTAATTAGTAGTAGAGGTATTGTTTTTTTATTATCGAACGAGTTAATTTCTGATGGATTATTCTGAATTATTCAGCAAGCGGACTGGATTAATAATCCTGCACCCGCTTTTAATAACATTTGTCCTCTTGACTTCATATCCCATTATTTATGATATTCCAACCCCATTCTGGTATATAATTCTGGCTTCATTCATATTAGCGACGATCTTCCTGTTGCTTAGAAATCGCTTTATTGAAAAAACTGTTTTGTATATGATATTTCTTACAGATATTCCTATTATTGGTTTCATGATTCATTATTCCGGTAGTCTTGAAAGTATGTTTCCTCTTTTGTATGTGCTACTCATTATCCTGTCGGCACTTTATCTTTCCAAAAAGGGCGCCTACGTTATTAGCCTATGCATTGTTATTTTCTTCGCCTTTTTACTTTTCATCGAAGCAAGAGATTCAAATTATTCAACGCAGATGGTTATGTACCGATTTTATATCTTTGGATTACTTTTTTTATTTACAGGAATACTGAGTGGTGCTTTATCAGCAAGATATCAGAAGGGAACAGAAGAGGTTGAACGATTACGTATAACTACAGAGGAAATAATAAAAAATCTTCCTTCAGGTATTATTACAGTAAGTGATAAGGGGATTATTATATATACAAATATCCCCGAGGGTCCCATACGTCATAGGGTGCATCTTTATATTATTAAATTATTAAAAGATCCAAACGCGCAAATTTCGATTAAATTAGAGATTGCTAAACGGTACTATGTTTTGTCGTGTGCCCGGATCTATGATTCCAAAGTTGGTTTAGGCATTTTGCAAGATTATACGGAAATAAGAAAACTCGAGGAGCAATCGCGAATTTCTAAACAGACAAAGCTTCTTGCTGAATTAGGAGGCTCACTGGCTCATGAGATTCGTAATCCATTAGCCTCAATAAGAGGTTTACTTGAACTTATCCGTGAAGCAAGGAAAAACTCAAGTACATTGCATTTTATAAATATGGCATTAAAAGAATCTACCAGATTAAATGAAATTGTAACCGATTTTTTAAATTTTGCGCAATTTGTACCGGTAAAAAAGAACCGGTTGTCTATCAGTGAAATCATAAATGAAGCACTTATTGACATAATTCATAGAGTGGATTCTAAGAATATTAAAATCGTAAGGCAGGATAGCGTATTTTACGTTCTCGGTGATTTGAATAAATTAAAATCCTGTTTTGCAAATATATTAAATAATGCTTGCGAGGCAAGTCAAAAAGGACAGGTTATTAAGATCGTTTCATACAGCAACAATAATGAAGGTTTTGTTGAAATAAGAGATTATGGAAAAGGCATTCTGAGCAGAGAAATAAAAAAGATATATGACCCATTTTTCACTACAAAAAAAGGTGGTACTGGTCTTGGTTTAGCTATCGCGAGAAACATACTTGAATCTCATGGCGGTAGGATTGAGGTAAAGAGTAAAATTGGTAAAGGAACAACCTTTAAGATAGTACTACCATTGGCGTAACTAAGACAAGAGCCAAGTTCCAAGCTCTCCCGCTCTGCGGGATCCTCGATTTTCTTATATAAAGAATTAATATGATAAATCGGGACAAGAAACAAGGAGAAGCGGAGCGGTTATGATTCATTTCATGAACGGTTATGGCATTTTGTGCGGTTTTTCTACCGTTTTAATTCACCAGTCTTTAATTAACTAATTCACCAGCACACTGATTAATTACAGTAGAACGTATTATTACAGCCCGCCACTCTTTTTGGAGAACGTTCAATCCCAGCTTTAGCGTTTAATTACAGTAAAACGTTTTATTACAGCCGAAGGCGTTTAATTCCAGCTCTGCGTTTTATTACAACGAAGTATTTTATTACA
>JAGMEL010000010.1 GCA_023128195.1 Caldifarciminota bacterium
AATAAATGATAAAATATTCAAAAATTAACAATCTCCTTAAGTTTTCTTATAGATATTATCTGTGAAATATTAAAATCTTTATTAAAATTGAATTGATAAACAATTAAATTAAAAAAAAAATTGAAAATTTGACCTAAAAACGGGTTTCGTCAATATTGGGCATATCCGGTGCGGTTAAAGCTTTTTGAATTTCTTCATACGGTAGCTCGTAATCTACTAAATTGCCATTCATGTATTCTTTGTATGCTAATAAGTCGAAAAATCCATGACCACTTAGACAGAATATAATATTCTTCTTTTCGTTGTTTTCTTTAGCTAATAAGGCTTGATCTACTGTTTCTTTTACAGCGTGAGCCGCTTCAGGTGCGGGTAATATGCCCTCTGTTTTAGCAAACATTAATCCTGACGCAATAGCTTCAGTTTGATGGTGCATAACAGACGAGATTATCTTCTTACTTGATAAAATTGAAATTATCGGCGCCATACCATGGTAACGTAAGCCTCCTGAGTGAATTGGGCTAGGAATGAAATTATGTCCGAGCGTGTACATTTTTAAAATTGGAGCTTTTTTCGCAGAATCTCCGTAATCCCATCTGTACTCTCCTTTATTAACGCTTGGACAAGCTCTTGGTTCTACTCCAATGATCTCTATATCAGGGTTTTTGCCTTGCAGTTTGTCTCTAACGAAGGGTATCATTAATCCTCCTAGATTAGACCCCCCACCCATACATCCTATTAATATATCAGGTTGAATATGAATTTTGTTAAGTTGAGCTTTCACCTCTTGTCCTATTATCGTCTGATGTAATAGGACAAAATTTACAACGCTACCCAACGAATATCTTGCTTTATCACTTCTCATACTATGCTCTACTGCTTCAGATATAGCTATTCCTAGACTTCCGGGGTGATCTGGATCGTTTTCATAGTAATATTTTCCAGAATCCGTAAGGTTAGAGGGGCTTGCATGAACTTGTGCATTAAAAGCCCTCATTAATATATTTCTTCCAGGTTTTTGCAAAAAACTAGCTCGTACCATGTAAACCGTGCAATTTAAATCGAATAAATTGCACCCGTAGGACAAAGCTGAACCCCATTGACCAGCCCCAGTTTCAGTGATCAACTCACTTACTCCATCTCTTTTAGAATAATAGGCTTGAACTAAAGCTGTATTTGGTTTGTGTGAACCTGTTGGAGAGACTGATTCGTTTTTAAAAAAAATTTTAATGTCATCGCCTACTATTCCAAGTTCTTTTTCTAAACCATAGGCTCTATGAAGAGGGGTGGGGCGGTATGATTTTGCAAAAATCTCCCTTAATTCTTTCGGGATGGGGATTAATGGATCTTGAGAAATTTCTTGAAGTACACACTCTTTTGGAAATATTGCAAAAGCAAGTTCTGGAGGTGCAGGTTTTCCATCCATTGGATTTATTAAGGGCGTCATAGGAGCAGGTAAATCGGGTAAAATATTAACCCATTCCTTTGGTATCTCGTTTGGTTCGAGTAAAATTCTTGTTTTATTAAAATCTATCATATCATATTCCTTTTTAATATTATTTCATCATCTATTTTATTTGATGTCTCATTTTAAGATTGGAGCCCAATTATAATAATGCCCAATTGCAAATGCAATTGAAATTTAAAATTCGATGTTTAGAAATAAAAAGAGCACGAAGTATGGTTTAACCATTGAAAAAGCGTTTTCAGGAACGCCAAGGCCACTGCCAACAAAAAAGAATATCTTCAGTAACCATAGATATAAACCATGCTTTTATATAGTGATATTATT
>JAGMEL010000100.1 GCA_023128195.1 Caldifarciminota bacterium
ACAGTAAAGGATGAAAAAAAGTATTTCAATATATAAATTACATAGAAATGTAATTATCTTTATCCTAATCTCTTTAATTATTCTTGTTACGATTGCCTTATATTATAAGGAATTGTACCAAGAAGACAGCTATACCCATTATTTGATGGCAAAATACGCCCGGACACATAACTGGTTATTCTTAGATATCTGGGGACGACCAATACCAACAACAATTTTATCCTTTGCTGCACCTCTCGGCCTTTTTCCCACAAAAATTTTGACAATTATGATTAGCCTCTTATGTGCCATCATAACCTACCATTTAGCGCGTGCAAAAAATCTTCGATATTCTGAATATATAGTTCCATTTTTAATTTTTCAACCATATTACCTATTAATTTCAGTAAATCCACTTACTGAAATAATCTTTGCGACGTTGTTAACTATAAGTCTATTATATTTAATAAACAAAAATTATGTTATCTCAACGATTATCTGCTCGGCTCTACCATTGGCGCGGCCAGAAGGATTTTTCTTTCTAATTCTCTGGATGTTCATACTCATTAATAAGAAAAAATGGAAATCAATTCCATTCCTTGGCCTTGGATGCCTTATTTGGAATTGTCTCGGCTTCTTACAAACTAGTGAAATAATATGGCTTTACAATAACTTCCCATGGTTAGGGCAAAAAGGTGTTTATGGCTCTGGTAGTTTTTTCCATTTCCTCTTTCTGGTACCTGAAATTACTGGCATTTTATTATTATTCTTTATTATCGGTCTGATCCATTTGATAGCTGAAAAAAGACTCCTCTTCCCTATTGTATTCTTCTACTTTCTCTTACTACATACAATCTTATGGACGTTTGGTTTGTTCAAAAGTGGAGGCTATGCACGATATTTTGTTTCAATTGCACCAATTATTGCAATAATTACTATTTATGGGCTTAATATCCTATATAAATTTCTAAAAATTCCGAAAATTTCCCTGCCTGCTTTTACTGCACTTTTCATTACGAGCTCGATTTTTAGCATGTTTTCAATCCAAAAACCTTCACTCAATACTGATCATTATCTAATAAAAAACGCATATCATTATTATGCAAAAAGTCTATCCACAGAACATCCACTTATCTGCGCATCGAACTACTTTTTCTACCTTAGTAATAAAGACCGTTTCAATTATGAACACTTTCCCCTTCCTGATTTACAAAATCTACAAAAAAGTATCCATAACACAATTGTAATTTGGGATTCAAAATTTTTTGCTAAAGAATGCGGAATAAGCAAAGAGCAAATTTTGGATCTCGGTTATCAAAAAGTAAAATTTTTTGTTAGTCAAAATCCTTTTTATGAAGTAGCAATCTTCACCAAACCATAGTTCGAAATATTATAACAGGCGTGGTATTTAAAAAATGCTAACGAGGTGTGTGATAGTTCGCCAAAAAAAATATTGACTTTTAGATTTTTTTAGAATATAATAACTAATGAAACCAACCGGCACACATATTGTTGCTGAGTTCATTTATTGTTCAAAAAAAACCTTAAATAATAAAAAAATACTTGTGAATATCCTAAAACAGGGGCTTAAACAATTAAATATCGAGCTTATCAGTTTAAAGAGCCACCAATTCAACCCGCTCGGCGTTACTGTTATTGCTGTAGTCGGTGAGTCGCACGTAGCTATTCACACGTACCCTGAGGCACGGCATGCGTCCATAGATATATTCACGTGTTCACCCGACCACCAAAAACCAATTCAGTTATTACACTTCTTAAAAAAACGAATCAAACCAAAAACTGTCAGGGTGGTTGAGCTACAAAGAGGAAATCCAATTACGATTAAAGAAAAAGACTGGATCACATCGTTTACCTCAAGTGGGTTCGAAGTAAAGTACCACATCAAAAAAAGACTCTTTAGCAAAAGATCAAAGTACCAGCAGATAGACATTATAGAGAACGAAAATTTTGGCACAATACTATTTCTGGATAAAGATATTCAGATTTCCGAATTCGATGCCGATATCTACAATGCCTGTTTAGTAACACCGCTTATAACAAGAAGAAAAAAATTAAAAAGGGTCGCGGTTCTGGGAGGTGGTGACGGTGGCGTCCTAAAAGAAATACTGAAATATAAACCAAAAAAGGTTTATTTGATAGATATAGACAGAGATGTAATCAAAGCGGCACAACAATATTTACCAGGTATATGTAAGAATGCTTTCAGCAAGAAGAACGTCGAAGTAATAATCGACGATGCAAATAAATTCCTTGATGTAATACGCGGGCTTGATGCGGTGATATATGATTTAACTATGCACCCTGAGGCATTAACAAAAGTACATAGAATAGAATTTCTGAATAAGATATTCTCCAAAATAAATAAGAGTCTCAATAAAAATGGCATTGTAAGTATGCAGTGTTGTTCGGAATTTGATAAAGTAACAATGGGACTCCTCAAAAGTTTGCTGCCGAAATACTTTAAACATATCAAATTCAGCAAAACATTTATTCCTTCATTTTGTGAATACTGGGTTTTTGCAACAGCAAAAGTCAACCCCGTAGGGCGTTCGCTATCCAACGGGGTAAAAAAATAGATTGCAAAAAATCCTTTCGAATTTTTCTAAGATGTTTTTCTTAGTTATTATTATCATTATATGCATCTATATCGGCTTTGCAACTATACTATTTTTCACGCAATCAAAGTATATCTATTATCCTAATTATCCCAGTCGTATAATCGATAATACCCCAACAGTAATCGGTCTTGAATATGAAGATATCTCATTCAAAACTGTAGACAACATAATTCTGAATGGCTGGTTTATACCGGTCAAAAATGCGCGAGGTACACTACTCTTCTGCCATGGTAATGCTGGTAATATCTCTCATCGTCTGGAATCTATTCAATTGTTCTACCAGCTTAAATTGAACACCTTTATTTTTGACTATCGTGGTTATGGACAGAGCGAAGGAAGCCCTACTGAAAAAGGCACATATTACGATGTTGAGGCTGCCTGGAAGTATTTAGTTCAAAAGAAAGAAAAAGAACCAAGTGAAATTATTGTTTTTGGCCGTTCTCTCGGAGGTTCTATTGCTGCATGGCTCGCACATAAACATACACCCAGAACGCTTATTATAGAATCAACATTTACATCAGTTCCAGACCTTGCAGCAAATATCTATCCCTACTTTCCGGTCAGGCTATTATCGCGTTTTAAGTATAATACCACAGAATATCTTAAACAGGTAGATTGTCCAATTCTAATTATGCATAGCTGTGATGACGAAATAGTGCCGTTAAGTCATGGACGTCAATTGTATAAAATCGCAAAGGAGCCGAAGGAATTTTTAGAAATTATGGGTACTCATAACCGAAGAATTATAGAATCAAAAAGACGCTATGAAAATTGCCTCGATTCTTTTATATCCAGATATCTCGAAAATTAAAAACTAAACATTTACAAGATCTAAAGAGATCATTATTATTATTCTTCTTCCATTTCAATCAGACACTGTAAAATTTCTAGTTCATCTGGATCAAACCAGGTTATATTACAGGCAGAACATGTATCGATTTCTATATGATATGCATAGCTATAGAATTTGTGCACCATGTTTTTTCCGCATTTGGGGCATTTTCTCGGATGTAATACACTAAGGCGGATATTGAAGTGAGGATGTCTCTTCTTAGCATTTTTTCTGAGTAACTGGGCAAAACGCTGAACCCGCTCAGTAAAGCCTTTTTCCTTACGTACAATAATCCTGGGAAGTTTCTTACCCTCAACGAGGACTCCATTGCAGAATGCACAACGCCATACATAGAGCCCTTCATATTCCTGAACAATCAACCACTCTCTACAATCTGGGCAGAGTCGTCTGATTCTCCAAATTGGTTCATCGCGCTTATGAAAAAAATAGTTTAACGAAGGAATCTCATTCGCAATGAAAATTTCATCAACACCTTCAATGCGTAGTTTCGTTTCTGGATCTAACCAATCAAAGGATTGCAGTTGTATAATTGTAAATGGACCAACCCATTTGTTTTCGTGTTCAGCAAGAAATTTTAATCTTGGTTTAATCATCTCGGGTTCGATCTTGAGACCTTTATCTCTCTTTAAATACTGGGTAATTTCCGCTAAATCGGCATGAGCAAAATCCAGAATTATCTGTAATCTTTTAACCAAAGGTGGATGTGTGGAAAATAACGTGGCAAAATAGTCTTCGTGCTCATCAAGTTTGTTATATTGAGGGTTGAGGATAAAAATAGGCGATAAATGCTCACCGCCATATCCCGCTCCACGCCAATGTGTACCGATTTTATAGAGCGCAGTTGCCAGACTTAATGGATTACGAGTCAGTCTAACTGCAGAGGCATCTGCCCGGTATTCTCGTTCTCGAGAAATGAACATATTCAGCAACTGTCCTAATGTATCCGTAACGAACAAAAGCAACGCAACGGGAAAGGATAATAATCCCGTAGCAGTAGCATTATCTTGAGTTTGACCTTTGAATATAGACGAGGAACGCAGTTCGGTTTTGCTTATAGCTTTATTAAAATGTGCAAGCGCTTCACTGTAGATGCTAAAAAGAGAACAGACTATGGTAGTTTGTAAACAATCATTAGATATGATATGTGACATCTCATGAGCTACTACTGACTGAAGTTCTTCGCGGTTCAAACGGGACAATAGCCCCTCAGTTATACCAATCACATATCGGCCATTCAAATCAGCAAGAGCAAAGGCATTCATAGCACCGGTCGGCAGGATATAACGTTCAACCTTCAGCCCACCGGCTGCTGTCTCTATCTCATCAACCACATTCTGAAATACATAGTGATATCTATCATTCTTATCAGGATATTGCGCGCCGAGTAGAAGAAGAATATTACTCACAACCTTTTTGTTAGAGTAGTACCAGTGAAGGGCTGCAGCAATGCCGGCTGTAATCAAAACAAACCATGTGTCAAAACCAAATATATTGAATTGCATATCGCCTTGATACACGGATTGTCTAACATGAATTAAGAATTTCACAATTATCCATATTACAAAAATCGGCACAAAATAGAAAAGAAGAAGAATCGCAAACAGAACATAGATTCGCCAGGTCTTCTCTTTCTCAATGTCCCAGAAAGTCTTAAATTCACGGATTGCCATATCTAAAAATAATCAATTAAGGATTAATGTCAATCCCCGTTTTTACTTCCTTTCCAAATACGCTTTTGTAAATACTTTTGATGGGATTTTAATATCGAGTTTAATTTCTTCTAAAATCAATTCGGTAAAGGTATCCTTACGAAGCTTATTTATCATTATGATTTTTGTAGGGTAATTTTTCTTACCTATTTTCTTAAACTCAATAATATTAACCTCTTTCATAAGTTTACCACTCTTGGCATAAAGCTCGATCTTAACAGGTATATAATTTCTTTTATCAATCCACGTCTTCCTAAAATAGTAATTTACCTCAGGCACCTTTGCAGTCAATTCTAATTTGTAACATTCTTTATTATCAATAGTATCAATACCGATAAATTCAATTTCGTAAAGATCCTGTAGTTTTTCATTTTCAGCAACATCATCATATGAAAAATCACTACCCATCATACTCTGCCTGAGCATATGACCGGCAATCTTTATTGATTTTTCAACTGAACGTATATACATCCACATTTCATCGCCAATCTTCAAGAATCGAGTCCCCTTATCACGGGCCGGTGAAACAAATTCCATATAGGAATATTCCTTTCCCCGGGCATAACCAATAAATTCCTTTTCTCTTATTTTTCCACCAAGACTAATTAATAACTTGGCTCGGTAACTTAGTGAGCTTACTACGGTATTTTTATCCACCTGCTTAATAATCTCCAAGCCGCTCTGAGCAAAGAGCAAAGAGCATAGCGCATAGGATAATAATATCAATTTACTTATCATTGTTCTCCCATTCTCCTTGTCTTCGCTTCTCCCATTCTCCTTGTCTCCGTTTCTCCCATTCTTCTTGTCTCCGTTTCTCCCATTCTCCTTGTCTTCGCTTCTCCCATTCTCCTTGTCTCCGTTTCTCCCATTCTCCTTGTCTCCGTTTCTCCCATTCTCCTTGTCTCCGTTTCTCCCATTCTCCTTATTATCTGTGTAATCTGTGTTCTTTGTTTACTCTGTGCAATCTGTGTTTTCATACAGTCCTCAATGCCTTTGCAGGCTCTAATTTTGTTATCCTTGTTATTGGTAGAAACGCAACAATGATTGCTGCTAATAGACCGAATAAAAATCCAGTTATTATAATCATTGGTGTTGGCGAAAAATAGATAATCGGACCATACGGCATATCAGCTGAAGTTGATGAAGACATCATACTCATATCAATTCCTTGATATTTGAGCCAATAACTCAAAATACCGCCAATAACTGCTCCCAGAAAACTGCCTACAAAACCGATAATACCTGCTTCAAGAGTCAGCAATCCGGCGACCGAAAGATTATTCAAACCCATTGCCTTCATCATACCTATTTCTTTTGTGCGCTCATAGACAACCATAATCATGGTGTTAGCAATTGTCGAACAGGCAACGATTAGAATAATGGCATAAAAAATTGAGTAAACAAAGCTAAAGGTATTAATGTATTTGAGTATAGGATTATATTGAAAAGGAACAATAGAATAGTCGCCGTGTAATCTTATTTCACGGGCAATATTTATCGCTTTATTAGGGTTCTTTACTATAATAACAAGTTCAGTAGCACGGTCCTCAAGATCGAGTAATTGCTGACCAACATTCAGGGGGATATAAAACACACTTCTATCCATTCCGCCTATACCGATTGAGAATATTCCTTTAACAAGAAGATTTATACCAGTTGGTGAATCGTACGCTGTTCTTGTTATTATGGTTAATGTATCACCCACCCCTATATCAAGACGTTTTGCCAGTTCATTACCAATTATCGTCCCATTGCTTGATGCATCAAGGTAAGAACCTTCAATTATTCTTTTGTCCAATCCCGATATATTTGTTTCCTTGTCAGGATCAATAGCATATCCCAGTGCAGGTATGTTCAATTCTTTTTCACCTAATAAAACACCAAATTTGATCCTTGGTGAAATTATGAGAATTTCTTCATGATTTAATTCGTCATATAATTCCGGTGTCAAATCCAAAGCCTCTGATAAAGGAATCATTCGTTCGCGTCTGTCATACTCCTTTGTTGTAATTCTTATGTGCCCGGATATCAATCTAACAATATTTTCACTTATATTCTCGATTACACCGCGCATATAACTCTGGGCAAATATTATCACGGTGATGGCAATTGCTACACTAATACCCGAGATAATACTGCGCCGTGTATTACGGAAAAAATTTCTGTATGCAAGTTTTAATAAATACATTATACATGCCTCAAGGCTTCTACTGGTTGAAGCTTAGTTGCTTTTCTTACAGGCCAGAGTGTAACAATAACAGATACTACAACACCAAAAATAAACACACTGAGAACTGTCATATAATTAATTTCTCCCGTAATAATAAACTTTACCGGGTAAATTATATCAATATTCTCCAACATATGGCTTAAATCTAACCCATAATACACAAGGTGCAATGACGCAAGCAAACCCAGAAAACAGCCAAAAAGACTGCCAAATATGCCAATAATGCCTCCTTCATAAATAAACATCTTTACAATATTATAATTACCAAATCCCATTGCCTTTAACATTCCTATCTCTGGAATACGTTCCATGACTGCCATTAGCATTGTATTTATGATACCTATTGCTGCAATAATTACAACAACAAGTGCGAGCATGAATTGCCCTGATCTTTTCATCTCTGAGAGGTCAAAAATACCTGCATTTAATTCTTTATATGTATAAACCTCAAAATCCTTACCGATTTTGCCGGCAATTTCGTTTTTTAACTGCATTAATTTATTATCATCCCTGGTTTTAATACATAACTCTGTTATCCCATACATGGACAAAAGCCTTTGTGCAATATTTATATGCATAAGGACTGCATTCCGATCTAAAAGGGGATGCCCGGTATTAATAAGGCCGGAAACTGTGAAGTCATATGCCTCATACGTACCATACCGATCTCTTGTAATAATCGTCAAAAATGATCCAACATCTAAATCCATATCCTTTGCCAGATCTTTACCTATTAGAATGTCATCCGGATTTTTCAAATATTCACCTTTAACTACTGTATTTGCTGTTTCAAAGACTTTGGGTTCCTTTTCAATATCAATACCAATACCCAAAACAGGAAGTTCATCAATACCATTATTTACGCGACACTGAAATTTGATGCGTGGTGTCACGCCCTTAATAGTTTTTATCTTTGCTATCCTTTGTAAAATGAATTCAGGATTTTCAATAATTGTATCAAGAGGGAATAATCCTTCTTCACGATAATAACCCTTGGCAAATATTTCTAAATGACCGGTTTCAAAATCAATAATATTTCCTGCAGCAAGATTGTCGAGACCGTTCATCATCGTATCCATATAAATCATCACAGCAAGGCCAACTGATATTGCAGCTGCAGTGATTAGTGTTCTTCTTCTGTGCCGAAAGACATTACGCCATGCAAGATTGAGTATCTTCATTTTTTCTTATCACTCGCTATCTTACCGTCTCTTAAGTAAATAATTCTCTCGGCAAATTCCATTACCAGCGGGTCATGTGTGGAAAAAACAAACGTTGTTTTCTTCTTTTTATTAAGCTCTTTCATCAATGATAAAATCTCCTTTGCATTCATTGAATCAAGGTTTGCTGTGGGTTCATCAGCAAGAACCATGCTCGGCTCTTTGACCAAAGCACGAGCAATGGCAACACGCTGCTGCTGGCCACCACTCATCTCATTCGACTTACGGTTAATGAATTCTGAAAGACCCACCTCTTCTAAAATTGATATAACTCTTTCCTTTTTTTCTTCTGCTGGCATGTTTACTAAAATCAAAGGCATCTCAACGTTCTCATAAGCGGTTAACACAGGAATCAGATTAAATGTTTGAAAAACAAAACCGAGTTCATTTTTTCTAAATTCTGCTTTCTGTTTTGTAGAAAGTGTAGTCATGCTTGTGCCATCGATTAAAACATCACCTTTTGTAGGTATATCAAGACAGCCGATAATATTTAAAAGTGTTGTCTTACCTGAGCCGGATGGTCCGGCAATAGCAGTGAACTCACCATCCTCGATTTTCAAAGTTATACCGCGTAGGGCAGGAAACAAGACTTTACCAACCTTATAATCCTTGTACAAATCAATCATTTCAACCACTACACCTCCCTGTGAAATAAAGGGCTCAAGAAGGCTAAAATGGCTATTATTATTTTAATGTCTCTTCTTGCCTTTATTCTCCCTCTTTGAGCCATCTCTGAACCATCTTTCCCAATCATTTTCCATTGTAGCACTTCTCTGAAAAACATATTAAACTATCTTCTCCCTTTTATAATTACGGTAAATCTCAGAAGTAGACCTTCATCCATGTATATACTGCACCATCAAAAGGTATAATATTCTTAAATTCACTTCCCTGTAATCCAATAAGATAATTCAGGCCCACAATTATATCTGTATTTTCAAAAATCGGAAAATTCACCTGGGGCATAATAATTAGACTTCTATCATTTAGATTAATCAAATTACTAATTCTCGGCTGTACAATTGCAAAAGGATCAGGTACTATGCTGATAGTAAAGTAGAGATACTGTTGTGCAAGTGTTGTACGTTCTCCTGAATAGATTTTTATAAAATCATAATTCGCTGCATCATCTTCACCGCTGCCGTCAAAAAAATACTCAGCCATTGTATAAATCATAAAAGGAAATGTGTAATCGATCCCAAAAGAAAATTTGCTATAATCAACAGTATCTTCCCATGTATAACCGTACTCACACCAGTAACCTAATATTAATTCACCGGTAATTTCAGCACCAATTATTGTTTTTTTCTCTGATGATCGGTGCATAAGATTTAAACCGATATCATTCTTCAAAAGATTTGTGCCTAATCGTACACCATAAAACGACTGTTCCATATCTTCCTGTGGTAAAAAAACACCCCGTATA
>JAGMEL010000101.1 GCA_023128195.1 Caldifarciminota bacterium
ACATCCAATGGTCTGAATACCCTGGCTACGCCCCAGTAAAGTCTCTGTTTACCTGCAATTAATCTCAAATTTTCAGGCCCTATCCATAGGGCAAGTCTTGAAATATTTATATTATCTACAGCAAAGGAAAAAAAAGTAGTATCATATGGAATAATAAGCTCAAGCGCCACTTGTGTTCCATAATCTACTCCGTCAGCTTTAAATTCAATCCAGCCGCGATTATAGCCTGCAATACTTAATGAATCATTCCAACGAAGAACAGGTCTTGTTTCAACATAACCGGAAATATCGAGATTTGTGAAAAAACAAAGCACCACTGCACAAATATGCATATAAAAGTATAAACAATATCGTACGGAAGTCAATGTTGTATTATTGACAGAAGAGATTTTTTGATTATCCTATATTATCCATTATATGGATAATTAGATTCAAACGGATTTAAAATGTGCCTATGGCACATTATGAAAGGAGACAATATGGATTGGGGAGTAAAAAATCGTCTGGCACGTATTTTTAAGCCTGACACCGGAAAAACCGTGATGCTCGCCGTTGATCATGGTTATTTTTTAGGTCCAACGAGTGGTTTAGAAGTTCCGTCGAAAACAATTAAACCTTTATTACCTTATGCAAATTCGTTGATGTTAACCCGTGGTGTACTGCGCACATCAGTACCTGCAGATTTTGACATACCAATTGTTCTAAGGGTCTCAGGAGGTACAAGCATCCTTAGCAAAGACCTGTCAAATGAAGGAATAACTACCTCGATAAGGGAAGCCATAAGACTCAATGTCTGTGCAATTGCCCTTTCTATCTTTGTTGGTTCTGAGCATGAAAGAGAAAGTTTGCTCAATCTTGCGGAATTAATAAACCAAGCAGAAGAGTTTGGAATACCTGTCCTTACAGTTACTGCAGTTGGCAGAGAGATGACAAGGGATGCCAAATATCTCTCACTCTGCTGCCGCATTGCTGCAGAAATGGGAGCACATTTTGTAAAAACCTATTATTGCGAAGATTTTGAAAAGGTAGTCGAAACCTGTCCTGTTCCTGTAGTTATTGCAGGTGGTAAAAAAATACCCGAAAAGAATGCTTTACAACTCGCTCATAATGCTATTTCGCACGGCGCAGCAGGTGTTGATATGGGTAGAAATATATTTCAATCGGATAACCCTGTAGGAATGATTCAGGCAGTAAAAGCAATTGTGCATAAAAGAATATCCGTTGAAGAAGCATACAAGATGTATGAAGGATCAAAAAAGACTTAGCTTGAGGTAAAATTGCACGCGGCTGTATATTATAATAACAAAGATATACGAATTGAAGATTTGCCAAAACCAAGGATCGGTCCTGATGAAATACTGGTTAAGGTTATTGCAAGCGGGATATGCGGCAGTGATGTTATGGAGTGGTATCGTATAAAAAAAGCACCGCGCATTTTAGGACATGAGATTTCCGGTAAAATTGCTGAGGTTGGTAAGACTGTAAATCAATACAAGGTTGGCGACCGTGTCTTTGTTTCTCATCATGTTCCATGCAATGAGTGCCGTTATTGCCGCGCAGGTTTTCACACGGTCTGTGATACACTAAAATCAACAAATTTTGATCCCGGAGGATTTGCCCAGTTTATTCGTGTCCCTGAAATAAATGTGCGTTTCGGGACCTTTGTTTTGCCAGATGAAGTATCCTTTGATCAGGGAACATTTATTGAACCGCTTGGTTGCGTAATACGAGGTCAGCGATTTGCAGGCGTTAAGAAAGATGATACAGTGTTGGTCATTGGTTCCGGGATATCAGGACTTTTACATATTCAATTGGCAAAAACAAAAGATGCTGGGAGTGTCATCGCTACTGACATAAATGAATTTCGCCTTGATGCTGCTAAGCGGTTTGGAGCGGATGTAATTATTAATGCCAAAGACGACGTACCAGCAATTGTAAAAGAAGCTAATGATGGACGCCTTGCTGATGTAGTAATAGTCTGCACTGCTGCACTCGAGGCATTTGATCAGGCATTCAAATCAGTAGACCGCGCCGGGACATTGCTCCTCTTTGCACCTACAGCGCCCGAAACAAGCATACCCTTGCCACTTTTTGACATTTATTTTAAAGGGGTTAAGATCGTCTTTTCTTATGCTGCAGTTACCCAGGATATTGAAGAAGCAATTGATTTATTAAGAACAAAAAAAATCAATGTAAATGATATGATAACGCATCGTTTTGGTCTATCAAATATTCAAAAAGGATTTGATCTTGTTGCCAGGGCTGACAAGTCAATAAAGGTCATCATCGAACCACACAAGTAAATAATCGTATTCGTATCTCGTCCCGCAAATCGGGATCCTCGATTTACCGATCATTATATGTATCAATATGAAAAATCGGGATAAATCGTATTCGTATATACATCTGCCTTTCATTGCCTTAATTTGCCTCAAATTGCCTTGAATTGCCCTATATTTACTCCAATCTTTTACTCCGCCGTCTACTCGCTCTTTTCCATTAATTTTTTCAAAAGATATCCTGTCATAACCTTATTCAGGTGGTCAAAATCAGTACATCCAATCAGATCACTACCTTTAATATCTGTGAAGTAAAGCTCTTCAGAATCTGTATGTTTTTTTTCTACTTTTATCTTATATTCGGCATCAAAAGGAGTCATAAATTGCTTGATTGGTATATCCAAGATTCCTTTTTCCGAATACTGGGATATTAAACCATCAATATTTCTGCGGTTTTGAGCAAGATGTTCAATCTCCTTTTCTATTTCTCCCCTTGCAGCTGTAGTTTTTCCCCACATATATTGGATCTCTATGGGTTTTTTAATCTCTTTTAGCTTATCACTTCCCTTCTTAAGAATGCCTTCAAGTACTGTAATAGCCTTTTGAATCCCATCCTTTGCTTCTAATAAATACGAAAGATACGCCTCTACAATCTGAAAAGACGGCATCTTTTCTAAGTTTTCATAGAATAACTGACCATAGGGTTTGCAAAATGGACCTTTATCTAAATCCTCTATTGAATCAAGCATCATTTTTATATCTCCTATCTCACAAATGCCTTTCTGCCAGCATAGATCGCGCTATCTTTTAATTCCTCTTCAATTCTCAAAAGCTGGTTATATTTTTCTACCCTTTCTCCGCGGCATGGTGCACCTGTTTTTAAGGCGCCTGCTCCCATTGCAACCACAAAATCTGAAATAAAAGAATCTACTGTTTCTCCGCTTCTGTGGGAAACAACCGTTCCCCACTTAACTTTTTGAGCCATCTTTACTGCAGCAATCGTCTCGGTAACCGTACCGATTTGATTCAGTTTTATTAAAACTGCGTTGGCAATATTTTCACTAATGCCCCTTTCTATCCGCTCAACATTAGTTACAAAAATATCATCGCCGACAAGTTCTATTTTATCCCCGAGTTTACTGTTCAGTATTTTCCATCCATCCCAATCATCTTCTGCTAATCCATCTTCTATTGATATAATAGGATATTTATTAACGAGAGAAGCAAATCTTTCTACCATCTCCTCTGTATTCAACTCGCTCTTTTCGGTCCTGAGTACGTATTTCCCATTTTCATAAAAACCGCTTGATGCTGTATCAAGTGCAATACCGATATCATTTCCTGGTTTATATCCTGCTTTTTCAATCGCTGTAATAATAAGCTGCAAGGGTTCTTCGTTTGAAGACACATCAACTACAAAACCACCTTCATCACCAACACCTGTATTTAATCCTTTTTCTTTTAGAATTTTTTTAAGTGTATGATATGTTTCACTTCCCCATCTTATTGCTTCTCGGAAATTATCTGCACCGTAGGGAGTAATCATATATTCCTGGAAATCAGGTCCTTGCCAGTTTGCATGGACACCACCATTAAGAACATTCATCATTGGTACAGGCAATAGCACTGCATCAGAACCGCCAAGATATTTATATAATGGGATAGCCTGTGCAATAGCTGCAGCACGGGCGATTGCCATGGAAATACCCAATATTGCATTTGCACCAAATTTATTCTTATTTGGTGTGCCATCCAGTCTGATCATTAATTGATCTAAACCTTCCTGATCCATAACATCCTTCCCAATCAATTCGGGAGCAATCATTTTATTAACATTATGAACAGCCTTTAAAACTCCTTTACCACCGTATCTCTTTGCATCTTTATCTCTTAATTCAAGGGCTTCATGGATTCCAGTAGATGCCCCTGATGGAACTGCCGCGCTTGCTTTTAATCCTGAATTCAACTCTATTTCTACTTCAACAGTCGGATTGCCTCGAGAATCAAGTATTTCTCTAGGTACGATTGAACTTATTTTTGTGTCCATACTTTATTTCCTCCTTTCAGAAAGAAAACATTATTTTTTCATTATATTGAAAATTACTCGGTTGTCAATTACGTAACCTGTAAGTTTTTTGTGTAATTAGAATTGTAAAAAGAGGTTAACTGGGATATATTAAGTTTGTATATTGATATTTTATGGGCGATACCTTAATGGACAGGATAAACAGCGTGTGGCTTCTCTTTTTAATTCCTCTTTGGATACCTTAAGTTCAACTTCCTCAAAATCGTGTATTCTTTCTTCAATATCACGATGTGGGATTGTTATTCTGTTTATGTCATTAATAGGTAGCAGTTTTACTTTGGGTTGATATGTCTTGCTAAACAGCCTTCCCAAAAACAGAGGAATTCGTTTAAGATAGAAATCAATACGTTTGGCGGTTTTCATTCCGTGACCTACGGCATGGGCTACTGTCGCACTGCCGAGGACGACATCACCTCCCGCAAAAATTTTGGGATGCGATGTTTTTCCATTCTTTGTTATGATACGACTAAACTTGTCTAATTTTACATAGCCTTTTAAAAAATCAGTCTCTGGCTGTTGCCCGACAGCCATAACAACGTTATCTAATGCCACATTAAATTCACTTGCCTGTATCATTTTGACAGGGCCGTTTCTACCTTCTGGACATTCGGTTTTTACCATTGTTACTCTATCTTTTTTTATCTCTTTCGGTAAAGTGAGTGGAATGATTTCTATACCTTCTTCCTGGGTTTCTATACGGTTCTCTTGCTCAGCTGGCATGTCTTCAATGCTTCTTCGGTAGTAAATTTTTACTTCATTACCCTGTCTTGTTAAACTGCGGGCAATATCAATTGCCGTGTTGCCACCACCAATCACACCAACCCTACCGAGATTAAAATTTTTACCTTTTTTTATCTGTTCAAGGATATTAAAGCCAATCAGTGCATTCTCTTCACCAGGGATTCCTAATTTTTCAGGTTTCCAAGCACCAGTGCCAATAAAGACAGCATCGTATTTTTTTAATAATTCATCCATAGAAAGATCTTTGCCGATTTCAATACCACACTTCAGTCCAATTCCAATATTTAATATATTCTCGATTTCTTTATCAATCGTTGATTTAGGAAGGCGAAATTCTGGTATAAGTGTAGCGAGCACACCGCCTGGGATTTTTTCTTTTTCATAAATAACAGCTTCATATCCTTTGTAAGCAAGATAATACGCTGTGGTCAATCCACATGGACCAGCACCTACTATTGCAATTTTTTCTTTTTTCGTTTTTTGTTTAAAGGATGGAATTGTTTTTTTAACACCAGATTTAAGATATTTTATAGCAACAGATGAATTTATACCCTGTCTGGTACAATGCTCTTCGCAGGGTGCTGGACAGATCCGCTCAAGGGTGTCGAAAAAGGGGACAAAGGGATAGTACTGTTTACTTTCTGTAGCAACAAGATTTATGTAGATCCACGGTGCAATACCTGCTGGACATGTTTTTTCACATTGGGGTTTTTCATAGCTCATACCTTTATAGGCATCGTAGATATTGAAAAGCCAGACCAATATCCATACTGCAACAAGACCCCAGAAGGCAGGATTGAGTTCAGTCCAGATATTAATCATCAAAACGATTGAACCGTAAAAAATAACTGCAAAACAAATCCCAGTCCAGAATCTGCCTGAATACATCTGGCCACCACCAACAACAAATGTTGAGATGAGCGCTGCTCTACCGTAATTCATACTTTATTGCTTTTGTAGGACAGATTTTTACACAATCCAAACAGCGTATACAATCAATATGATTTGATGCACGATATATTGGTACATCCATAGGACACGCCATCTGGCACGATTTACATTCAATGCATTTCTCTTTATCAATTTTCAATTTAAGAAGGCTAAAACGATTGAATATTGAATATATTGCACCAATTGGGCAGAAGGTGCGGCAGAAAAATCTCTTTATTATTATGGAAAATAATATGACAAAGATTAATATGGCTATCTTCATGTAAAAATGCCAGCCAACAAGTGCCCTAAGGTCACCGGTTTTATCTGCAAGAATTAAAGGTATCCCTGCAATGAGTGTACCATTAGGACAGAGTTTACAAAACCATTGTTCGCCAGTCAAGTAAACAGCGATTCCAGCAACTCCTATAAGAATGACATATTTGATATAAGAACACCATTTAGGCAATTTCATCTTTACAGATTTTATTTTATATAATAAATCCTGGAAAAATCCGAACGGGCATATCCATCCGCACGACATTCTGCCTATGACCATTCCTATTGTGCCAAAGAATCCCAGAATGTAAAATGGGATAAGTTTAAGTCCAATAAAGTGTTGAAGTGCGCCCATAGGACATGAATACCAAGCAAGAGGACATCCCCAACAATTAAGTATAGGTACACAGCCTTTTTTTAAGATACCCTGATAAATGCCACCGCTGAAAAATACCGGGATATATGAATTTTGAATTATTGTAGCAATGATCTGGATAATTCGCTTGAGGCTCATTCTATGCCCATGCAGGAGAGACATATAAGTGAACCGACATTTTCGATTTTCTCAAAATCACCGAGCATACCACCATAAATTATTCCTGCTACAAATACAATAGTAAAAATAATAATTAATATTACTTTTTTCAAGCATCCTCCTTTTATTTCCTATTGTGTATTATGATATACACAATTATATAATTGTCAACCAAAAACCTCAGAGATTTCTGAAAAAGACCAGAAATCTTCGATTGCAATGATTTTCATAAGATTACAACGATAATAATCGCTGCAATATCACTGCAATCTTTCTTTTCTCACCGTAATCTTGAGAGCGATGAATACTTTTTCAGAGCTCTCACTTAACCCTCTGAATATGCTTCTTCACAGACCACAATACGTTGTGCCATAAAAGGGGAAAAATAAACAATTAAACGTTGACAAAAAGCCAAGTATAATTATAATCTCTCTTAGTCTTATTTTTGAAAACAAAGGTATTATATAATGATTAAAGCGATAACATTTGATTTTTGGGAAACTATTGTGGGTGCTATTGATTACACAGACGTTCGAATTAATTTTCTAACGCGAACTTTAGAAATGGAAGGGTTTTCCAAAAACAGAAAATTAATCAGGGACGCTTATCTATCCGCGCAAAAAACTTTTTACAGTGCATGGAAAAACGAACAAAAATATATTTCAGCATTAGAAAGGACTGAATCCATTTTAAAGACATTAGAGATCAATCTGTCACACAAATCAAAACATAATATCATAAAGCGCTTTGAAGAAATAGCTCTGCTTGCACCTCCGCCCCTTATGAATGATTCTGAGACGGTTCTAAAATCACTATATGATAATTACAGAATCGGTTTGATATGCGATTCTGGTATGTCACCAGGGAAGATATTAAGAAAGGTTTTAGATTATCACAATGTTCTAAAATATTTTTGCTGCACTATTTTTTCGGATGAGATGGGTCGCAATAAACCCAATCCTATAGTCTTCAGACAAGCTCTAAAAAAATTAGAAGTTAACGCAACCGAAGCCATACATGTTGGCGACCTGCTTGAAACTGATATTGCAGGAGCAAATGCAATCGGCATGAAGACAGTCTGGTTCAACTGGAAAAATAAGTCGAAAAAAAGTAAAACAAATGTTTTACCTGACTATGAAATAAATAGTCTTTCTCAAATATTACAAATTTTAAGATAACCCGGCGTTTTCGCAATAAGTAGTAAAATAATACTCTTCGAGCTTGGCGAGAAGTAACTTACTGAACGTCAGGGCAACAATGGCAACAATGGGGTCAAATCTCGACAATTGACAATTCCACTTCATACATGGTTACTGCCGATGTTGTAAGACTATTTGTCACTTGTCGAGATTTGACCCCATTAGGCATTAGGCATTAGGTATTAGGCCGAGAGAAACCCCATATAGGAAATGGTTGACAAATAATAGTTTATGTAGATAATACAATCTATGCACTGGCATAATGATGAACCTATTAGCGAAGAAGAAGAAAAAGTATCAAGAAGAAACAGGCGTGTCCTAAAAAAATTATTACCTTACTTCAAAAAGTATTCAAAGAA
>JAGMEL010000102.1 GCA_023128195.1 Caldifarciminota bacterium
CGTGTAATCGATGTAGAAATCCCCCAAAAGAATATTCAGGGACTTTTGATCATCGCCTTTTTATATTTAATAATTCAGATATTTACTATTGTTATAAGGTATTTACAGCAGATTGAGATAATGACAGTCGGTGAAAAGGCAATCGCGGATCTGAAATCAGACCTCTTTGAGCAATTGTTAAATATGCCAGTAACATACTTTGACAAAAACCCTGTTGGCAGGCTGATTTCAAGAGTTGATAGCGACACAGAAACGTTAAAGTTCCTCTTCTCATCAACTGCAGTTATCCTGATCCAGAACCTTACGCTTATAATAGGAATGTCAGTGGTGATGATGATCATAAGTTTGCGCCTCTATCTTTTAATCTTAATCATGCTTCCATTATTCTTGTATTTATTCTGGTGGTTTGAACGTAAGGTTCGTCCAGTCTATTTAGCCCTCAGAAAAAAGGTCGCAGAGATAAATAGTTTCATTATTGAAACACTTAGAGGATTATCTATTGTTCAGGTGTTCCGGCAAGAAACAAATTTTCTCTCAAAGATCGACCGGCTTGGCAAGGAGAAATATGACATAGATATAAAGGCATTAGTATTTTGGTATCGAATTTGGTTCTTTGTTGATATCGGCGAGATCATTGGCATTATTCTTATCCTCGGCATCGGTGGAATGTGGGCATTAAAAGGAATGATTACTATCGGTTCGATTTTTTTATTTGTAAATTATATTACACGACTTTTTGGACCTCTGCGTGGACTTTCTGACCAGGTGAATGTTATCGAACGTGCATTTGCATCGGCTGAACGGGTCTTCCAAATTCTATCAAAAAACAGAGAAGAAAAAAAAGAAGAAACAAAAATTGTGGAAACTTTCAAGCAAGAGATTGAGTTTAAAAATCTCAGTTTCTTTTATGAAGGCAAGAACTGGATATTGCAGAATTTAAACTTCAAAATCAAAAAAGGGGAACGCATTGCCCTGGTTGGTGAAACCGGTGGTGGTAAAACTTCGGTCGTCTCACTCCTTTTGAAATTCTATACTCCCCAAAAAGGAAATATTTTTATCGATAACCTCAAAATTACTGATATTGACCGCAATTCACTCCGTTCAAAGATTGGATTTGTACCACAGGATGTAATCCTTTTCCCCGGCTCAATACTTGAAAATTTACGTATGTTTGACGAGCAGATTCCAGTCGCTAAGGTCTATGAAGCAGCAAAACGGGCACATATGCATGACCGAATTACCAAATTACCTGATGGCTATAATACCAACATTATTGAACAAGGAATAAACCTTTCTTTTGGCGAAAGACAACTCCTTTCTTATGCAAGGGCATTAGTCTTTGACCCTAAAATTCTTATCCTTGACGAGGCAACCTCATCTGTTGATCCGGTGAGTGAACAACTAATTCAAGAAGGAATGAAAGAGCTCTTAAAGAATCGTACTGCTATCATCATTGCCCACCGGCTCACAACAACGAGATTAGCAGACCGAATTCTCGTTATCCATAAAGGGAAATTAATTGAGCAAGGTAAACATACAGATCTGTTACTCAAAAAAGGTTATTACTATAAATTATATAATCTACAGTATTTAAGCGGGGCAGGATGAAATCAGTAATTAATTTCTGGAAAAAGAAAAAGTTGTGGCTGACATTCTTAATTGTCTTTACCTTTATAAATACTATTATTACACTTCTATTTCCTTATATATTAAAAGACATAATTGACGGCATAAAAGCCAATTTTGCCCGGCACGACCTTATTAAATACGTATTGATTCTTGGCATACTTGGTTTTTTCCGTGCTCTATTTAATACACTTCTCCCCCTTTGTCGGGGAAAGACAAATGAATCCTTCTTAATCCAAAAAAGAACTGGTATCTTCTCAAAAATTCTGAAAAAAGGTTATTCCTTCACAAACTTTTTGCCGGCTGGTGATATCTTACAGCGGCTCGACCATGATTTAAGAGAATTATCATGGTTTGCCTGTTCAGGAATCTTTCGACCGATTGAAGGAATCATTATTATTTTAGTAACGCTGTTTTTTCTCATCAAAATCAACCTCTTGCTCACCATCTTCGCAGTTTTACCTATGAGCCTGGCAATCTTCGCCTGCCTTAAAATAAGCCCGCTGATGTACAAATACTATTACAAATGGCGGGATGCTATGGCAAAAGTGAATAACTATCTCCATTCGAGTTTTTCGGGTATCAAACTGGTAAAATCATACACCATGGAAAAGAAAAGCCATCATCAATTTAACAAAATACTCCAAACGAGAATTGAGGCAGCTATTAAGGTAATCAAAATTGAAGCGATAATCGACACGCTTTTTTCATCAATTCAAGAAGTCGGCATAATCTTTATTCTACTGTTTGGCGGAATCTTCATTATCAAAGGGAATTTAACAATCGGTGAGTTTATTGCCTTCAATGCCTATATCTTACTGCTCCTTGGTCCAATGATAAGAATTGGCCATTTCTTTGTCTCCAAGAAAAGAGCCCAGGTACAGAGTGAACGTCTCGAACAAATAGAGAATTACCCGCTTGATGTAGTCGATAACGGTAAAAAGCAGTGCATTGCACCTGACCAAATAGTTATGAATAACGTCTCTTTCAAATATTCAAAGGAATCACCAGTTATCCTCAAGAAAATCAATATAAAAATTCCCGCTGGTAAAAGAATTGGTCTGGCAGGAACCGTCGGTTCAGGAAAAACGACACTCACAAAACTACTGATGAGAATTGTCGACCCGATCCACGGTAAAGTAAAAATCAATAAATTCAATATCAAAGAAATCCCTTTGTCTCAATTAAGATCTTTAGTGGGCTATGTACCTCAGGAACCTTCGCTTTTTTCAGATACCATACGCAACAATATCATTTTTGGCAGAGATTGTTCGTCTGAAAGATTAAATGAAGCAATTAAACTTGCCCAACTTGAAGATTTTATGAAGAATCAGGCAAAGGGATTAGACGAAGTTATTGGCGAAAAGGGATTAAAACTGTCCGGTGGTGAGAAACAGAGAATGGGAATTGCCAGGGCAATCCTTGACCACCCTAAAATTCTCATTCTTGATGACGCAACTTCAAATCTCGATGCTGAGACTGAGAAGAAATTGATAAATCAATTATCAAAATCCCTGGATACTACAATAATTATTATCTCACACCGACTTTCAATCTTATCAATCTGCGATTATATTTATGTCTTGGATCAAGGTGAGATAGTTGAACAAGGAACTCATAATTCTTTGCTTAAGAAAAAAGAACTGTACTGGAGATTATATCAACACCAGATTATAGAAGAAAAACTGAAATAGGATACACCATATCTCATTCAGTGTCCACCGATAACTGTATAGCCTTCCTTTCTGAGCTTACGCGCTAATCCTTGTTCTGCAATAACTGCTTCATTATAGGTTAAAGGGTTCAAATCTTCATATAATTCTGGCATTAATCTCACACCATATTTCCGAACAAATCTACTTGCCTTGTACCCGGCTTTATGTTTCTTAAAACGTTTAACAGGATCTATTCCCGTCATCCCAACATATATACAGGGTTTTTTAGGATCCCGGTCAGGATTAGTTGCTCGGACTTTACTAATACTGGCTGCGCGATCATCTAACAGAACAACATAGACATTATGATGTACTGACATTTTACTCAAGGACTACCTGACCAGTATCAACCTCTTTATTAATTTTCTATTTTGTTTAATCATGTTTGTCAATTTTACAAACCTAAGTATAGATGAAATTAAGAGTGTGTCAAGATATAAAAATGAGATTCCTGAAAAAATCTAGAAATCTCAAAAAGTGAGCCAAAATGGCACATAACTGTCTGGGAAATATAATACTGACAACAGTTTGAGAAAAGTAATAAAAGTGAGCCAAAATGGCACACTTATGAAGGAAAATTTTAATACAATATTGTTTAATGTCTCGAAATTCCGAGACATTAAACCTGGCATGATTTTTGCTTATAATATATATATTAAAGGGTTAAAAAATAACAAAATAGTGTGAAGATTTTTGTAGAAGGCTTTATCTTCTGTTCAAAAAGTAGTACACGTATATGAAAAGGAGAGGTGCATTGATGAAAAATAGAAAAACATACATGCAAAATTATCGTAAAAAATACGGTGATTTAATGAAACAACAGGTTAAGGAATGGTTTAAAAAACACACAGATTATTGTAAAAGCTATTGTAAAAAGTGGCGCCAAACTCATCCTGAATATCATAAAGAATGGCGAACGAAAAATTACGACCATTACAGTACATATCAAAAACAGTGGCGTGACCAATATCATGACAGTCTAAATACTTATTTAAAAGAATATATGCGACAATACCGTCAGAAAAAGGTATTAATATAAATCCTGATGCAGATTAAACAAGTTCCGGTCCCTTCTCATTCTTATTTCAGTCTAAAGCTCCGCCAACCTAAATCTTTAATCAACATTATACCTTCTTTAGTTAAAAGTATTATCTTTTTGTCGGCTAATTTAAGTCTTATTGCTTTATCGTCTTTATATACAATTTCGCCACGATATACTGTACCATCAATCAATTTTACTTCATAAACGTGCACTTTTTTCACAGCATCTCCCTTTTGTCTATTTAATATTATAAAAAAATGCGAAAAAAGTAATGTAACCTTCTCTTATCCTATACTATGTTTATTATATTCCTATATTCTGCTCAGTCAAGGGTTTTGTGATATGTTATGAACAAACATGGTCTTTGGAAAATTTTTTAAAAAAGGAGGTGATAACCTGATTGAAAAACAAAAGAACAAAGACGTTCAGAGGGGTAATATGCGACAAAGTCGCATATCATTCAGGCAAAACAGTATATCTGACAACTTTAGGTATAAAATAGTTGGGTAACACTATAGTTGTTAGTAATATTTACCTCAAAATACTAACAAAGAAAGGAGGCAAAATGCCATCATATTGCAAAATAGGATGGAAACGTAAGTCAGGGAAATATATTAGAGTCAATTTACATCCATCCGCTTTATTGAAAAAAACTTCATTACGTACGTTGTATATGTTATTCATTTGCCTTTTATGTGGATGTACAAAATGTACAGAAAGAGAACTAGGCGTATACACACTATGTTCTTATGAAAATGGTTGGAAAGGAAATGTCTGCGTTAATTCTGCCTATGATCCTTACCAGGATTTTTGGAACATCATGACTTCTGGTTCAGGTTCTCCCTATGCAGACACTGATAATTCTCAGCGATTTCTTAATTCAGAAGTAAATATTCAATCTGTCATACCAATTCCCAGCGATGGCATTAAATCCTGGGATGAATTCGATCTCGTGTTTTTTTATGGGCACAACAACACTATTGTACCACCTCATCCACATGATTCGTTTGGTTATTATAATTACGAGGGTGGTGTGTGGGTACATAAATCTGGCTACCTGGACGAAATTCTTTGGGGGGACACTACGAATTATGACTATTATGCCATCCGCCCAATCAATAATGCTGATCAATATCCTGGCGCCTTGACCTATCTTTATTATGAATACACATCATCTTTACTGGGTGGTCCTTTTGATTATGGT
>JAGMEL010000103.1 GCA_023128195.1 Caldifarciminota bacterium
CTACTGATGGCCTGTTTCTCGAGACGTTTTATGAGGTTGCAAAATCTTATCCTGAAATAGAAGAAGATAATGCAAATGTTGACTCATTATGTCAGTGGCTTCTGAAAAAACCCTTTAATTATGATATACTGGTAGCACCAAATCTCTACGGCGATATTATTTCTGATTTATGCGCCCAGATGACAGGTGGACTTGGTTTTGGCTCAAGCGGTAATATTGGCGATGATTATGCTGTGTTTGAACCAACCCATGGTTCAGCACCAAAGTATGCAGGAATGTATAAGGTTAACCCTATCGCAACCATTCTTGCATCAAAGATGATGCTCGAATGGCTGGGCGAAGTTGACGCAGCAGTTCGATGTAAGAACGCTATAGCAGAAATAATAAAAGAGAATAAGGTCAAAACATACGATATGGGCGGTAATGCATCGACCCTTGAAATGGCAGAAGCCATAGCAGACAGATTATGATGATGGTTAATGGGTTTAGGTTTAGAAGCTGGAATAAAAATCAAGCATCCAAACCCATGCCCAATTTCTAGTTTGTGTGAAGACAATCATTGAAAAGATTTTTTCCCGGGGTGCTGGTAAGGATGTTAAACCGGGCGATTATGTATGGGTGAACTTAGATCTTGTAGCAATGCGCGATTTTGGTGGACCAAATGTAATACAGGAATATGAGAGTATGTTTGGTGAGCATCCTGTATTTAATAAAGAAAGGGTGGCAATAACATTTGACTTACATGTCCCTGCACGAAATGAAAAAGTAGCAATCAATCAAAGATTGTTAAGAGATTTTACTGCTCGTCAAGGAGTAAGATTATTCGATATTAATACGGGTATAGGGCAGCATATCCTTTTAGAAAGTGGTCTCGTAAAACCCTGGGATATTATTGTTGGCACAGATAGTCATATGAATCTTCTCAGTGCTGCTGGTGCTGCAGGTTTTGGCATGGGTACGACAGATATTGCCGGTGCAATGTACAAAGGCAAACTCTGGTTTCATGTTCCTAAAACAATCAAGATTATTATAAAAGGGAAATTACAAAAGTTTGTTACTGCTAAGGATGTGATATTATATATACTCAAATATTTAAAGACTGATGGCGCCTTGAATAGGGCAATAGAGTTTTCAGGTGAGACAATAGAGAAAATGAATCTGTCTGAACGGATAACAATGACGAGCATGGTAACGGAAATGTCAGGGGATATTGGTTTTATTCAACCCAACCAGGAAGTTATTGCCTTTATCAAATCTCGAACAGAAGAGAAGGTTGAGACAATAACATCAGATCCTGATGCCGTATACGAAAAGGTTCATGAGTTTTCAGTAGACAGTTTAAAACCACAAATCGCCTGTCCGCATTCTCCTGATAATGTGAAGGAAGTCACGGAAGTTTCAGGGACAGAGGTAAATCAAGTATTTATTGGGTCCTGCACTAATGGAAGACTTGAAGATTTGAAGAGCGCTGCAGAGATTTTAAAGGGGAAGATTATTAAGAGGGGGCTAAGGCTTATTATTGTACCGGCAACTATGGAAGTTGCTAAACTGGCACTTAAAGCAGGACTCTATGAAATATTTCTTTCGAGCGGTGCGGTCGTGACGAATCCCGGTTGTGCATTATGTACAACCGGACATCCAGGTATTCTGGCTCCAGGAGAAGTAATGGTATCGACCTCGAATCGAAATTTTATTGGTAAACTGGGGAAAGGTGCCCAGGTTTATCTTGCGTCGCCTGCAACTGCTGCAGCGACTGCCTTGACTGGAGTCATCACTGATCCACGGGAGGTGTAGTATGATAATCAAAGGAAAAGTCTGGCTTTTTGGTGATGATGTAGATACTGACCAGATTTATCCGGGAAAGTATTTGCCTTTGACTGATAAAGGTGAAATGGCTACGCATGCAATGGAAGGTGCTGATAATGGTGAAGATTTTATAAAACACGTAAAAAAAGGTGATATTATTGTTGTCGGTAAAAATTTTGGTTGCGGTTCTTCACGTGAGCATGCAACAGTGGCAATCAAAGGCATAGGTGTATCTGTTGTTATTGCTAAGTCGTTTGCCAGAATCTTTCATAGAAATGCGGTTAATACAGGTTTACCGATTCTTGAGCTGGGGCAGGTGGAGAAGATAAAAAAAGGTGATGTATTAGAAGTCAATATTGAAAATGGTGAGATTAAAAATATTACCCAGAATAAGGGATATAAAGCAAAGCCTGTTTCATCACTTGAAATGGAGATAATGAAGGCAGGAGGACTGCTTCAGTACCTGAAGCAGGGTATCAGGTGATCAGGATATCAGAGTATCAGGAGATCAGTATATCAGGGGACGGGGTGAATTTTATATTGCATATTTCAGATTGCAAATTGCAATACTTCAAATTTTCAGAACAAATCGGCGTGCGGTTATGAGTACGATTTATCAGCCCTTAGTAAGGGCGGGATTTATCGCACAGAATTAAAGGTGCAATATGAATAAAAAATATATTATAAAAATTTTTCCCGAAATCAAGAAAATAGAGAGTAAATCTTTGCGTAAAGGTGTAGTTAATTCCTGGCTTTTGGCAATGAAAAGAGGAAAATGGAAAAAAATCGATAATATACCATTTACATTGCTCATTAAAACCAAAAAAACATTGATTAATCATACCCGTACAGTGACCTGTATGGCTATGTCAATTGCTAAAGAACGTAGTGATATGAACATGGATTTTGTCATTACAGGTGGTCTTGTCCATGATGTTGGAAAATTGCTTGAGTATGAGAAAAAAGGTAAGAAATATGTCAAAAGCAGTTATGGTAAACTCATCCGCCATCCTGTTTCAGGCTATGGTTTGGTGCTTGAAGCAGGATTGCCTGTAGAAGTAGCACATATTGTCGCTGCACATTCTGTAGAAGGAGAAAAAGTAGAGCGCTCTAACGAGGCAATTTTAATCCATCATTGCGATTTCATTGATTTTGATATAGAAAAATCCAAATAAAAAAATGTGATTACATCATTTCTGGTGCTTAATCCCTATTGAAATTTATTAGAAACTTTATATAATAACTCACTATGAGACTATATGAATACGAGGCAAAAAGAATTTTCAAACGGTATAACATACCTGTTTTGGATGGTATAGTAGTGGATAAAACGAGTTTCAATGAATTGGATAATGTTATCTATCCGGTCGTTATTAAGGCACAGGTTTTTCTTGGTGCGAGGGGAAAGGCTGGTTTTGTTCAATTTGCAAGTAACAGAAAAGAGGCAGAGACGAAAATCACCGGTATTTTAGAAAAAAGACACGGGCCATTTATAATTGAAAAAGTCCTCATTGAAAAGAAAATTGAAATAGAAAGAGAACTTTATTTAGCAGTCACTATTGATAGACTTGAGCACAAGCCACTTATTATCGTAAGCAAAAAAGGTGGTGTGGAAATTGAAGAAATAGCGGAAAAAAGTCCTGGCGCAATATTAAAGCATTACTTTAGTCCAAGTGATAAAATCCATGCTTTTCAGGGAAGAAAGATAGCAAGCAATCTGGGATTAAATGGTTCTCAATTAGGTTCTGGCTCTAATATTATAATGAAGCTATATAATCTATTTCTAAAATTGGAATGTAAACTTGTTGAAATAAACCCTTTGGTTATAACAAAGGCGAAGGAAATCTTTGCCCTGGATGCAAAGGTCGATCTTGATGAAGATGCCATGTTTCGTCATTCTGAACTAAAAGAAATGGGAATTGTTGCGAGACATGAAATAGGGGAATTGACTGCCCGAGAAAAAATTGCAAAGGCAAACGGTATTCCATATGTTGATATGGATGGTGATATTGGCGTATTCCCAGGTGGTGCTGGCTTTGGTATTGCGGCAATTGATCTGATTCAGCATTATGGAGGCAAACCTGCGAACTTTATGGATTCTGGTGGAGCACCAACACAGGAAAAGTTAAGGACAATGCTCGGTTTGCTCATTGATAATCCAGATGTTAAAGCAATATTTGGTGCCCGATTTGGCGGTATTTCCAGATGTGATGATTGGGCAAAGGCGGTTGTTCAGTATGTGTTTGAGAA
>JAGMEL010000104.1 GCA_023128195.1 Caldifarciminota bacterium
AAGGCGAAAAAGGAACACGCGGAACTGTTTAAAGATATAAAGATTTATGCTTATGATACACCGATCGAAGAGGTTATAAAAGAAACGATTCGCATAGCTAAATGTATAGTTAAATAGTTAAATGGTTAAAAGGTTAAATGGACAAAGATAAAATGAAAAAAATTAAAACTTTTGCAGACTTAGAAGTTTATTTAACTCAATAATTATGGCGATAATTATTGATGAAAGCACAAAGACGATTGTCCAGGGGATTACTGGAAAGAATGCTTCACTCCATACTAAGTTTATGCTTGAATACGGTACAAAGATTGTGGGTGGAGTTACTCCTGGTAAAGGCGGTCAGCAGGTTGAGGGTGTAAAAGTATATGATACTGTCAAAGAATGTGTATCAGAACATCCCGATGCTGTTGTTTCAAGTGTATGGGTTCCACCACGATTTGCCAAAGACGCAATTCTCGAGGCAATTGATGCGGGAATTAAAACGGTTGTTGTTATAACTGAATGTATTCCTATTCATGATATGCTATATGTACGTCAGGTTGCAAAACAGAAGAATGTAGTAGTTATTGGTGGAAATACACCGGGAATTATCTCTCCGGGAAAAGCATTGGTCGGAATGCTGCCAAAAATTACATTTAAGCAAGGCAGGATTGGTACTGTGGCGCGTAGTGGCGCAATTACTTATTATCTCGCAAATTCTTTGAACCTTGCCGGGTTTGGAGAATCAACATCTGTTGGGCTTGGCGGTGATCCTATATTAGGGGCAAATTTTGAAGATATCTTTAGATTATTTGAACAGGATCCAGAGACGGACGCAGTGGTGATGGCTGGAGAGATTGGCGGTGTTTATGAAGAGCTTGCTGCACCTTATATTAAGGAAATGTCCAAGCCAGTCATTGCCTATATAACTGGTAAAGCTGCACCTGAGGGTAAAAGGCTTGGCCATGCGGGTGCAATAATCGAAGGGAATATGGGTACTGCGAAAAGCAAGATTGAGGCGTTAAAGACAAATGGTGCTATAATAGCCCAAACTCTGAGTGAAATACCAATACTCGTTAAAAGGGCATTATAAGGCAGGATAAGGCATGAAAAGGCATAAGATGGCGCAGAGAAGGCAGAAAAAGGCTTAAGAAGGCGATTAATGGCAAATATAATATGTGGGGATGGCATGAGAAAGATGAAGAATGCAGAAGAGGGCAATAAATGTGAGGATAATGCGCATTCATATGTCGTAGACCGTATTTGTCACGAATACGGTGCACGATTTACGAGTACGTTTTTAAGGAGATAGAAATGTGGAAGACAAAAATTTCTAAGGTTGAGCCTGATTATATTGTAACGAGAGGGTATCGACAAGAGAATCTGATCGGTACTGTTCCTTTTGCATCGGTTTTTTTCTTACTTATTAAGGGGAAAATGCCCGATGAAAAAGAAGCAAAAATGATTGATGCCTTGATTACTTCTTCGATCGACCACAGTGTAACACCACCTTCAACACATGCGGCAAGAATTGTAGCATCAGCAGGTGTGCCTATGCCTACTGCAGTAGCTGCTGGAATTTTGGCAGTTGGTGATGTCCACGGTGGAGCAATTGAAGATGGTGCAAGAATCCTTCAGGAGTGGGTAAAATTGATGAATAAAAATGCATGGACTTTTGAACAAACAGCACAGAAATTATTAGCAGACTTAAAGAAACTGGGTAAACGTATGCCAGGTTTTGGCCACCGTATCCATAAAAATGACCCCAGAACAAAAAGGCTCTATGGATTTGCTGATGAATTAGGATTTACTAAGGACCATATTAAACTTAGCCTTGCACTGAAAAAAGAATTCGAAAGTAAAAAAGCATTACCGATAAATGTTGATGGTGCAATTGCTGCAATCATTTCTGATATGGGTTTTGACTGGAAACTCGGCAAGGCATTCTTTTTACTGGGACGTACTGCAGGTCTTATCGCCCATGTTTATGAGGAAATTACAACCCAGAAACCAATGCGCCGTATGTGCAAACAGGAAGTAGAATATGATGGACCATGGGAGCGAGACCTAAAGGAATGACAAGGAGACCAGGGGACAAGGGGATAAGAGGCAAGGAATAAATGACAAATATCAAATTACAAATGCCAAATGAATTTCAAATACCTAATGACAAATTTCAAAACAAAAAAATGAATAAAATAAATACTCTGAACGACAATAACGATCTAAACGATATTAACGATATGAACGAATTAAATGAAACCAAGGAATCTGTGTGATGACTATCGCTGAGAAAATATTAGCCCGAGCTTCGGGGAGAGAAAAAGTATCCCCTAACGAGATTGTAATGGCAAAAGTTGATATAGCTATGTCTCATGAAAATGCTGACGTAGTTCTAAGATCATTTCGCGACATCGGTGTCAAAAAAGTTTGGGATAATGAGAAGATTGTAATCCTGTTTGACCACCGTATTCCTGCGGAGAGTGAAAAAAGCGCCGCGACTCATAAACGGTTAAGAGCATTTGTAAAGGAACAGAATATTAAATATTTTTATGACATGAAAGAAGGAATTTGCCACCAGATTCTTCCTGAATTCGGCCATTGCCGACCGGGTGAGGTTCTGGTAGGAACAGATTCTCATACCACAACGCATGGTGCCTTTGGAACCTTTGCGACAGGCATTGGTGCTACGGAAATGGCAGGCGTGTGGGCAACCGGTGAACTATGGCTTAAGGTTCCTGAATCAATAAAAATTTCTGTATCGGGTTCGTTTAAAGATTATGTTTCTGCTAAAGATTTAATACTGCATATCATTGGTGAATTAGGATCTGACGGCGCAAACTATAATGCAGTTGAATTTCATGGTGAAACAATTCGCAATATGAGTATTGCATCAAGAATGGTTCTTTCTAATCTATCCATGGAAATGGGTGCCAAGGTAGCTTTTATTATTTCTGATGAAAAAACTGTGTCCTATGTACAAAAAAATAGCGATAAAAAATTCGAGATTATTTTGCCTGATGAGAATGCTCAATATATTAAAGAACTAAATATTGATATTACAAATTTAGAAAGCCAGGTCGCATGTCCACACTCGGTCGACAATGTAAAATCATTAAAAGAAATTGCTGGAACCGAAATTCATCAAGCATTAATAGGTTCCTGCACCAATGGAAGACTTGAGGATCTCGCCATTGCCGCTAAAATTTTGGAGGGAAAAACTATTCATCCAGACATACGTCTTCTTGTTATTCCGGCTTCAAGAAGAATCTACCTTGAGGCAATTAAAAAGGGTTTTATTGAAATTTTTGTGAAGGCAGGAGGTCTTGTACTAAACCCGGGTTGTGGTCCATGTCTTGGAGC
>JAGMEL010000105.1 GCA_023128195.1 Caldifarciminota bacterium
CGTAATTTTAAGGGAAGAATGGGCAGTCCAGAATCCTTTGTTTACCTTGCATCACCTGCGATCGTCGCGGCTTCGGCTATCACGGGCGTGATTAGCGAACCCACGGAGGTAATATAATGTCTGCTCCGTCTATCCGCGTTATCGGCAGAGTCTATAAGTTCGGTGATGATATTAATACAGATGTGATATATCCGGGCAAATATTTGTCCATTACTTCTGATCGTGAAGAGATGGCAAAACACTGTTTTGAAGCTGCTTATCCAGAATTTCTGAAAACTGCAAAAAAGGACGACATTATTATTGCTGGTACAAATTTTGGCTGCGGTTCATCACGCGAGCAGGCAGCAACCTGTTTAAAATACTTTGGCATCGGTGCAGTCGTTGCTGAATCATTTGCCCGTATCTTTTATCGGAACGCCATAAATCTGGCATTACCAGTAATTATTGCTCCGGGCATTAGTCAAAAGATTAAACACAGTGATACCATTGAGATTAATTTAGAAACTGGTGTAATAAAGAATATGAGAACCAATGAAATGATAAAGGCAAACAAATTACCATCATTTATTTTGAAAATTATTAACGACGGCGGGTTGATACTTCATTTAAGAAAGAAATTAAAGATTCGAAAATGATTAGGAGGATTCAATGAAACAATTTGTTGTTATAGGTTTGGGGCGATTTGGTTCCAGTATTGCTAAGGCACTTAGCAATAAGAATTTTGAGGTTTTGGCAATAGACGAAAATGAAGAAAGCGTGAAGGAAATAGAAGGAATTGTATCCCAGGCTGTTGTTATGGATGCTACTGATGAAAAAGGTTTAAGGGAACTTGGTATTGAGGATTTCGATACTGCAATAGTAAGTATGGGGGAAACTGTTGAAGATAGTATAATGATTACACTTGCACTAAAAGAAATGGGTTTAAAACATGTTATTGTTAAGGCAAAAAGCGATTTGCATTCGAAAATTCTGAAAAAGGTTGGTGCTGATAGAGTTATATTTCCTGAGCGGGAAATGGCTGCGAAGCTTGCTGAAAGCCTTGCCAGTCCTAAGATTTTTGATGTTATTGAGCTCTCAAAAACCCATGGCATCGTTGAAATGATTGTACCAAAAAAACTCGTTGATAAAACTTTAGGTGATCTGAAACTACGAACAAAATATAAAGTTAATGTCATTGCTATTAAAAGAAAATTACCAATTACTAAACCTGATGGCTCAACCGATTTCAAAGAAGATATCATTATTTCTCCAGGCCCTGATGATGAATTGATATCTGGTGATATTCTCATATTACTCGGAGAAAATAGTGTTCTGGAAAAAATTGAAAAATTATGAACACCGATCTTGATGACTTGCTTGAGCTAAGTGACTTTTATATATTAAGCCAAAGATTCGAAGAGGCAATTAAAGTACTCAAAAAAGCAGAGAAGCTTAAAAAACTTGAGCCAAAGATATACTATAATCTTGGTATTGCTTACGAAGTACTCAGTGAGAATGATCTGGCACGAGCTTCATTTCGGTTAGCCTTAAAATTGAAACCGGATTATAAATCGGCGCAGGAACACCTTGATAGGCTGATTGAGAAATAATAAGATGAAGCATCGTCTTATCAAAACTGAAATATCCTATACAGGTAAGCAATTACGCAGTAATTTTGCTTATACACATTTTGGTTTGGTAGGAGATTCCATCATTGCTTTTTGTGGTAAATGTGATGTTGCGCAAGAAAAAATGGTTGACCTCGAAGATCTAAAGGCAGGTAAACAAATATATTCTGAATCGATGCTTCACTTTATAATTGAACACTATGATACTGATTTAGAAAAGGCGGTCTTAAGACAATTACTTTTCACTAATATAATAAAGGATCTAATGAATGATATAAAATCAGAGGCACCAATTATACGAATTGGTACTGATCTGTACGAAGGAGATGCTAAATTATCAATCTCCATAGCCACGGTTACGCCAATCTCTTCATTAATACATTTTGGAATTAATATTACTTCGATAAATACACCGGTTAAGACAAAAGGACTAAAGGACTATAACATTGACCCCTATAAGTTTGCTGATAGTGTTATGGACATATATAAAAAAGAACAGGATAAAATCTATACGGCACGATGTAAGGTAAGATGGACAGAATAACTAAATGTAGGATCGCTACGCTCGCCCCGTTAAATAAAAAAAGGATTTATGATATACAAGGGAGATAAGTTTGACAACTAAATTATTTTGGTTAAAGATACAA
>JAGMEL010000106.1 GCA_023128195.1 Caldifarciminota bacterium
ATTTAACAGGGCTCGCAGGATCACTGCGTTCGCAGGATCACTACGTTCGCAGGATCACTACGTTCGCAGAAAACGCTTTCTTTTATTTTACATTGCGAGCCGAAGGCGATACTGCAAGGTCCGCCATTCTTGCATGGCGGGGCGATACTGCAAACCTCGATTTTGTCGGGGTGGTACTGCGAATCCAGCTTTTTTAATAAAGAACTGGATGATGCTGCGTTTTTCTGCATGAAGGGTTTTGTTAAAGAAATCTTTACCTCAATCCAGGGGGAAGGAATTAAAGTAGGGCAGAGGCAGACATTTATTAGATTTCTTGGCTGTAATCTATCCTGCAATTATTGTGATACACCTGAAGCACAAAAGATGCAAGGTTCTTTTGTGTATCAAGACGAAACTCATAATAACCCTGTTGCAGTTGATTTTCTAATCGGCAAAATTACAGAAGATGTAGTTGCAATTACTGGTGGTGAGCCATTATTGCAGATAGACTTCCTGGAAGAATTATGTGGAAAGCTTAATAAGATCGAAAAAAAGATATACCTCGACACAAACGCTACATTGCCTGATGAACTTGAGAGGGTTATTAAATATGTGGACACAGTCTCCTTGGATTTTAAAATACCCACTGCTACCGGGGGACCAGAATTGTGGAATGAACACGAAAAGTGTTTAATAATTGCTTCGGGAAAAGAAGTATTTGTTAAAATAATCATTAATAAAAATATCTTATTACATGAACTGAATAAAGTCTTCGACATTATTGAAAAAACCGATAAATGTATCCCGTTGTTAATTCAACCGGTTTTTGGTAAAAATATCCCTAATATTTTGGATATTCAGAAGAAGGCATTAACCAGATTGAAAGATGTTAGAATCATTCCGCAAATCCATAAATATCTCGGAGTTGCATGATAAAGTGAGGTTTACCTACCATTAATTACTTCCCGATGTCAATAGAACCGTAACTCGGGTATTGACCAATTATCTTTTTTCGATAAAATATAATAACTGGAGTAAGAAATGGCAAACTTTATAGCAATATTAATTATCTTTGCTCAATTAAACAACGAGCCAATAAATATTCAATGCACGGTTCGCGATTCAATATCACGTGATTCGATTCCCCTGGTTCATGTCACGTTTGAGAATTTAGGTAAATCTTTTAATACAAGACAAAGCAGTTTTTATGTATCTTTACCAAGTACAACTTATAGCATCATCTTGGAAGCAGATGCTTATGAGAAATTTGTTAAGTCTATAAATGTATCTCTGGAAAACAATAGTTTTGTCTTTGAAATGGTAAAGGTAACAGATAGGAGATGGCTTCGGGCAAGACAGGATACCTTACATATTTATTTAGATTCACTCGATAGTGCATTAGAACGTAGAAATTTTTCTGCAACAAAACGACTAATTATAGTCATTGAGAACTTCAATTGTTCTGAGTATGTTCTCGATAGTATTTATAAATCCTACGATTTAACGAAGACTACTTGGGCAGATAGTATTCTACTAATCGCTCAGGAACTTGAAGATTCAACAAAATATGCCGATGCTTATTTTTACTATAAAAAAATAATTGATATCGACTCTCTCAACGAAACTGCTTTATTAAAGCTTGATGAAATAGATAAAAAAATTGCCGGGGTACAGGAAAACGATACCCTACATGTTTCCGAAGTAACACCAACACTAACTCATAAAGCAATTGAGAAAATGTATAATGAAGCTTTAGCCAAATTTTTTTCACAGGATTATAAAGGTGCCCGGAAGCTTTTTAATACAATTCTAAGATACAATCCAATGCATAAAGGTGCACAAAAATATTTAAAGAAAACCAAGGCAAGGCTAAAAATTTTAGAAAAGGAATAGCCTAAGGCGGGTAGCCAACCTTTTCCAGAAAATTATTACGATAGGATAGATTCGGGATAATATAAAATAGTATTGTATTATAAAGACCCAATTTTGGTGAAACAAGAATGTTTCTGTGCAATATTGAATCCCATGAGTAAAAGCTGTCACGTAACCACTCCATCCAAGAATATAATGCCTGGGGTGTAGTGCCTGGAATACTTACTACAGGCATCCATTGATCATAAAGTGTTAAGTCTTTTATTATCTGGCCTCGCTTCATATAATCTTTATACATGACAGTTTGAGGAATTGGTGTCTGCACAGTAATTTTAATTAAATCTACCTTGATCTTTATCAGGAACTTTAGTAGCTTACGGTAGAAATCGAAGTCTTCGCCTTCAAAACCCTGTCTAAGTTTACAACCAACAGCTATTCTATATTTGTGGATCAAACTAACCTGATGTTTCTTTTCTTTCAGGTAATTTTTATCATCAATATTATTTTGTAGATCTTTACCCAACCAATCTTCTTTTAGCCATATTATTCTCGTACCATTATCACGTAAAACAGGTAATATAGAATCCTGATTAAAAATCCGACTTGAAGTCTGGAATATCCACATTTTTTTAAGACGCCAAGATTTTTCTATTAATTTCACAGTATAATCAATGTCATACAAAAAATCATCATCTCGGATAAAGATAATTTTTCTTTTAATGCGCGAAATTTCTTCGACAACCCTATCTATTTCCCACTGCGCTAAATTCTTATAAAGAATATTTTCATAACAGAAATCTTTTTGTGTATTGATACATGCGCAGCCAAAAGATGTCCGCAATTGTGAAAGTGCAGGTGTAAATCCATACTTCTCTTCAATCCTTCGGTCAACATTGAATTGAGCTAAGCTATTCGATTTATACACTTTTGCATAATTGTTTGTTTCTGCATCACTAAGTATTTTCTTCCAAACATTTGCTATATCGCCAATAACTATTATATCTGCAAATTTTTTATTGCTTTTGGGAAATAGCGTTGTGTAAAAGCCATAACAAATAATCCGGGTTTTCTTACCCCATCTTTTTCTTATAGTATTTTGTATGTAATGTGAGAGATTTAGAGGTACATTTACAACCAGGATGTCGGGGGTGAAATCAGGTTTTTCCTCAATCCTCTCATCATAATAATAAAAATCATGTTCGTTTGATAAAAATGAAAGACGCATTGCATCATAGTTTGGTCTTCTAAAAAACGCACTTCCTTTAATTGCCTCAAAAGGAACAAATCTTTTTTGCGTAGGTGCAGGATTGTAGAACAATATTTTCATATTATGAAAATATTGTTTGATTCAGACGGATTAAGATAGATGCATACAGATGACAGTATCCGTTTGAATCCGCAATAATCTGTCTAAATTCTAAGATGATGCCAATCATCTTGTGATGTCGTTGAATGTAACAAATATGATCAACAGAAGAATTAACGCATAACCAATCTGTTGAATTATAATTCGAGTTTTCCTGGAGAAACGCTTTCGCCTAATTGTCTCTATAAGTGATATTACTATTTGACCGCCATCGATCGCCGGAATAGGGAAGAGATTAATAAGTCCTAAATTTATAGAGATAATTACAAGCAGCCCAAGTAGGAATTCAAGGCCCCATTGAGCGGATTCACCACTTAATTTTGCAATAGCAATTGGACCACCCAATGCCTTCCTTGAGATTTTACCGGTTATCAATTGATAAAATGTATTTAGTGTTAATATTATTATAGCATGAGTTCGTTTTGTCGACAAAACTAATATCTGTAATGATGGAAGGTATATACGCCCCTGTGGTTTAAGAACAGAAATTTGTCTTATAGTATCTTCTGTTATTGGATCATAAACAGATATTGGTGTAATATTAGCAGTTTTAATTTCGCCATTGTGCTGCCATTCGAATAAAAAGCTTTTTTCTTTGGAATATCTAATAATATCAACTAATCCATTCCAGGTTTTGATTTCGGCACCATTTATTTTTAAAATCTTATCACCCATTTTCATCCCTGCCTTGTAAGCAGGACCATCCCGTTTTATAGTCCCTAAGACAGGTGGGACTAAATTTATTAAACCGAGGGAGTCGGGCGTAATCACCAAATTTTTTGTAACTTCCCTACCATTTCTCATTACGGTAATGCTTACTTCCCTGTCTATGTTACTGGATAATACCTCTATAAATTTATCCCAGTTATTTATTCGCGTATCATTTACTAAGATTATCGAATCTCCCTCGATAAATCCTGCTCTATCTGCATAACTATTTTTTTCAACCTGGATTTTAGTATAGGGATCAGTTGAAACCCCGAAAATCGAAAAGGTTAAAAAGAGTACTATAATGGCTGAAATAATATTGAATAAAGGACCGGCAAATATAACGAGTATTCTTTTATAAATTGGTGCATCATAAAAATCTGGTACACCAGATTTCTCACTTTCTTCCTCGGTTTTTAAAATTTTACCCTCTTCCTCACCAGCCATTTTTACATAACCACCAAGCGGGAAATAAGCAATTCTAAAATCTGTCTCTCCGATCTTTTTTCTAAATAGCGGAGGCCCAAATCCTATTGAAAATTTCTCCACAGGTATATGAAACAGCTTTGCCACTATAAAATGGCCAAACTCATGAATTGTTATACAAAATGCGAGAATAAAAAGAAAAGCAAGTATAGTGATTAACATACAAGACTCCTAACCATTTGTTTTGACCACTCCTCGATTTTTAAATAATAAGATATATTTCCTTTTTTGGGAGTATGTTTGGACAAAACTTTTTTTATAACCTTTGGTATTTCATTAAATTGTAATTTATCTTCAAGAAAAAGCTTAACCGTCTCTTCATTTGCAGCATTGAGGACTGCTGGCATACTTTTGCCAATGCTTAATGCATCAAATGCAAATTTTAGGCATGGAAATTTTTTCAAATTTGGCGGCAGAAAGGTCAGATTCTTAATCTTTGCAATATCCAGGTTCTTTACAATTGAACATAGTCGTTTTGGAGCTGTAAGTGCATATTGAATCGGCAATTTCATATCAGGCGTAGAGAGTTGAGCTAATAAGGTCCCATCATTAAATTGAACAAGTGAATGACATATCGCCTCTGGATGTATTACAACGTTAATCCTATCTGCGGGAAGACCAAAGAGATGATGTGCTTCAATTACTTCAAGACCTTTGTTCATCATTGTTGCTGAATCCACAGTGATTTTCGTACCCATTTTCCATACCGGATGATTTAAAACGTCAGATTTACTCACATCTTTTATAGATTTATTTAAAAATGGGCCTCCTGATGCTGTTAATATAATACTTTTCACATTGTTTCCTCTATTACCTTCAAGACATTGATAGATAGCAGAATGCTCACTGTCAATGGGCAGCAATTCAACACCATTTTTCTTCACCAAATCCATTATTATATCACCAAAACTTACTAAAATCTCCTTGGTGGCAAGACAGATTCGCATTTTCTTTTCAATCGCCCTTACTATTCCAAAAATACCAAGGGAACTGGCAAATGCACAGATAATCATATCAGCATTTGTGTTCTCAACCATATCAGTAATCCCTTGCTCGCCACATCTAATCTGTACTCTACCAATGCCCTTTTTTAGATTTTTGTAATATTGACAGTTCATTATTGTTACCATTTTAGGTTTAATGCTTCTTGTCTGTTTTATTAACATTTGATGGTTAGCATATGCTGCAATCCCCACAATTTTAACATCTTTTAAGCCATTGATAACCTTTACTGCATTACGACCTATGGAGCCTGTTGAACCTAATACAATTACCCTTTTCATAATATCTTGTTCAAAATTTTAAGATCGCTCTTTCTTGTAATTTTAATATTGAAGCGGTCTCCTTGATAAAGATAGACTGGAATTTTTAAGGATTCGAGTATTGCTGCGTCATCAGTATATTCAACAGAAAGATTTACCGATTTATATGCATCCTTTAATAAATTAATGTCAAAAAATTGCGGTGTTTGAATAAGATAAAGATTATTCCTGGATATTGTTCTAAGGACCATATTATTTTTTGCTCCTTTTACTGTATCGCTGATTTTTGAACCAAAAATAACTGCTTTATATTTACGACACAATTTGATACCTTTATTTATCAATTTATCAGTAACAACGGGCCTCACACCATCATGAATAATAACAATCCCAGATTTATCCTTTATAGTATTTAAGGCATTCAAGACTGAATCTTGTCTGCGTCTACCTCCGGCAATGATATTACGTACTTTTGTGAATTGCCATTCTTTTATTGTTTTGATAGTGTATCTAATATTATTTTTTGGTATAACCACTGTTATGCTCTTAATATTTTTATTCAGTTCAAAATTATCAAGTGCATAGAGAAAAAGCGGACGACCACGAAACGAAGCGAATTGTTTTGTTCCTCCAAACCTCTGTCCTTTACCAGCCGCGACGATTATTGCATAATTTGGCATGAGAGAATGATAGTCAGAATTATAAGAATGTCAAGGAAAACAGTCTAATTTCTAAATTCTAAGCACTAAATCTTCACCCTGTTAGATATGAGTCTAATTTATCTTTTTAAACATTTATTATCTAGTGAAGATAACTTGTTATATATTACCTTTGAGAATTGGTTTTATCTAACGGGGCAGGCAATCTTAAAATTCAAATACTAAAATTCAAAACATTCATTTTCTCTAAATGGCGCAATAGCGCCGTTTTACGAAGACAGTGAGTGTCTTGAAAATTTGTATTTTTGACATTAGAATTTGTTTAGGATTTCGAATTTCGGATTTAGCATTTGTCCAAATCCCATACGGAGGATTTGGACATGATATTTACCTATTGACATTTAACAAATTATGAATATTATTTACTATGAAATTAAACTATAAGGAGGTAGCATTATGAAAAAAATGCTTGCGATTCTTCTCCTTGCCATTGTGGTAATAGGTTGTGGACCTAAAATGGCAAAACAGGAGACGCTAGATGCTGTAGCAGAAGCCAGAGCTGCCTTAGAGGCTGCACAAACCAATATAACTGAGCTACAGGGCGAAATAGATGCCTTAACAGCACAGAAAGCTGAACTCGAACAGACAATAAAGGGTATGGAAGAAGAAACAGCAACTATAGAGAATAAAATCGATACTCGTTGCAACAAATAAGGAGGATAACATGAAAAAGATGATTACTGTTTGTTTTATGCTTTTCTTAATCGTTCCCACCCTCATTTTTGCTGAAGAAAAACTGACAGAGGAACAGGCTCAGGTAGAACTTCTGGCATTACAAGAGCAGCTGGTAGAGGCTGAAGCAAAGATTGCTGAACTCGAGACTCAGGTAAAAGCATTGAGGTCTGAAGTTGCGGCACTGGAAGCAATCCGTGATGAACTTATATCAAAGCTCAATAAACTGAAAGAAACCTGGAAGATATGTCAGTATGGTAGATATAAGGTTATTGAGGATGATTGGCTGTCTAAAATCTCCGGTATGAATAAAGTATATCATGATGGCTCAAAGTGGCCAATGATTTACGAGGCGAATAAAGACAGAATAAAGAATCCAAACCTTATATATCCAGGTTGGGTATTGCTAATTCCTTATCTTGACAATTATTCTGTAATACCTGGCGATTGTCTTTGGTTAATTGCTTCACATCTTTCAATCTATTCTAATTCAAAAAGATGGCCTGAAATATACGAGGCGAACAAAGATAAAATAAAAGATCCTGATTTAATATATATAAAGCAGGAATTTGTAATACCTCATGACTAAAATTTTTGGGAGGGGCAGGTATCTGCCCCTCCCTTAGATGTGAAAGTATCAATCCCTATAGCTGGTTTTAACCCCACAGTCGTTTTAGGCTGCCAAGATGATTTTCTCAAAAAAATTAAGCATCAGTACAATATTATAGCATCAATGCGTAATGAATGCATATACTTAAAGGGTACTGAAAAACAGGTCAAGGAAGCAACCAAGGCAATTAAAAAAATGTTGAAGAATATAGAAAAAAATAAGGATAATACATATCAGAAAATCAGTAATATTGAAGAAAGAGATCCTTCTTGCGTTACCACTCCAAAAAAGCTGGTAAGGGCAAAGAGTACTGGTCAAGTAGAATACCTGAAAGCGGTTGATGATAATGATATTGTCATAAGTATTGGGCCTGCTGGTACCGGCAAAACCTATCTCGGGGTTGCTAAGGCGGTTTCATGTTTAATGGCAAAAAAGGTTGAGAGAATAATTCTCACAAGGCCAGCTGTAGAGGCAGGTGAGTCATTGGGATTTTTGCCAGGTGCCATCGAGGAAAAGGTTGATCCCTATCTTCGACCACTTTATGATGCACTAAGTGATTTTTTACCCTATGACCGGATTAAGAAGTACCTTAGTATGAAGATTATTGAAGTTGCACCGCTTGCCTACATGAGAGGAAGGACACTCAACGATTCGTTTATAATTCTCGATGAAGCCCAGAATACAACTTCTATGCAGATGAAGATGTTTTTGACAAGAACGGGCTGTCGATCCAGGGTAGTTATAACTGGCGATATAACCCAGGTCGATTTACCGGTAAATATTTTTTCAGGGCTTATTGAAATACAACATTTACTTAAAAATATCCCGGGTATAGAATTTATATATTTGAATGAGAAGGATGTAGTAAGACATCATCTTGTCCAGAAAATAATAAAGGCATATGAAATTAAAAATTCCACATAAATATTTAATACTAACGGGCATAATCCTTCTGCTGAACATAATATTTCCGCCACCGATGGTTCCTTCGAAATATAGTATTAGCGATGGAGAAATAGCTTCTTCTGATGTAATTGCGCCTTACGACTTCTTCATACCCAAAACAGAGCAGGAGCTTAACGAAGAGAAAGAAGAAATAGCAAAAAGGATCCCGCCCGTGTATGAATCAGATAATACAATATTGAAAATGGTTGGTAAAAAGATTGAAGGGCTTGAAAGACTTATTGATTCACTTAGCAAATTAAAGCAGATTGGTGAAGATTCTTTGATATTCTTAGTTCAAAAAGAATACGCAGTAGATAAAGGCATTATTAAATATCTTATTAAAAAAACTCCAAAAAGGATTTTGGGAGAAATTAATAACACCTTAGTAGATCTTTATGCTATAGGAATTGTCGATTCGAAATTGCCGGGATTTAGAATAATAACGATAATAATCGGCGATAAGGAAATGGTTGAATCTATTGACAGATTATATTCTATAGCCGAGGCAGAAAGTATTCTCAGCTTAAGACAAAAGCCCGAATACAAGCGGTTGGTTGAGTTTCTTCTGACGCCCAATTTAATTTACAATAAAGAAAAGACCGGGGATAGAATCGAGGAAGTATTTGCAAATGTCCCTAAGACAAAGGGTGAGATTTTGAAAGGAGAAATTATTGTTGAAAAACATAAACGGGTAACAGAAGATGCCATGACTATAATGCACGCATTAGAAAGCACCTACATCTCTATTGGTACGTGGGAAATAATTAAAACAATATTTTTCCGCAATCTTCTGTATTTTTCTTTAATTTTTCTTCTATTTAATCTAAGTCGGGTTACAAAATCTGACTTGTTTGACGATAAAAATATCTATTTTATTACATTGTTATCTGCGGGTTATTTAATTATAGGAAAAATCGCTTATGTGACTGATACAATGTATCTACTTCCAATTTCATTCTTTATCTTTTTATTTGCACTCTATTTTAATATTTATTTTGCCGTCATTTTTACAATAATTTTTTCTTCACTGTTTGGAATCACTTTGAACTCTATATCAATCTTTACATTTCTTTTTGTCAGCGGTATGGTTGCCGTCTTTTCAACCCAGACAATAAATTCAAGATTATCTCTATACCGACCAATGATATATATTGCTTTGGCAAATGTGGCTGCAATTCTTTTTGCAGATGTATATTTGCTAAAAGGGCAGTTGAATTTAGTGCACTTAAGTGAGGGGGTATTAAATAGTATTCTCGGTGGTGTTTTCTTTGTACTTTTGCTGCCTTTATTTGAAAAACTATTTGATTTTACTACTGACCTAACACTCCTGGAACTGGGGAATTTAAATTTGCCATTATTCAAAGAGATGGCGCTGGAAGCTCCTGGAACTTATCATCATTCAATTGTTGTGGGGAGCCTTGCTGAAGTAGGTGCAAGAGTTATTGGTGCTGATCCTATTCTTGCTCGGGTTGGTTCATATTACCACGATATTGGTAAATTAAAAAAACCTCAATATTTCATCGAAAATCAAATCGGAATCAGGAATCCTCATGATGACTTAAAACCACAAATGAGTGCTTTAATCATTATCTCCCACGTAAAGGATGGTGTTGAAATGGCAAAAAAAATGAAATTACCTAATAAATTGGTTAGTATTATTGAACAGCATCACGGTACAACTACGATCGAACCATTCTATAAAAAGGCATTGGAGATATCTTCTGGTGTAAATGAAGACACGTTCCGATATCCCGGGCCAAAACCGAAAACAAAGGAATCTGCACTAATAATGCTTGCTGATACTGTAGAGGCAGCAGCAAGAAGCGAGAAGAATATTACTGTTACAAAACTGCAGAAGATATTGAAAGATAGTATCGCAAAGAAATTTAATGATGGTCAGTTAGATGAATGTCCGATAAACCGTCAGGATTTGGAGCAGGTTAAAACTGCATTTTTGTCAATTCTTACAGGGGTCTTTCATCCGCGTATTGAATATGTAGAACCTGTTAAAAAAACCAATGCCGAGGGAGAGGATAAAAATCGATACAAAAAAAATAAATCAAACAAACATTCTGAACGATAATAACGATCTAAACGATACTAACGAATGAGATGCTCTGAAGAAATTGAATTAGATTTCCCTGATATCATTAAGTTGTTTAAAAATGCCCTCGATTATTCAAATTTTTGATTGAAAGTAAATATCTTCAACCAGTCAGATTCTGTCAGAATTGACAAAAAGAGAATTAATCGCCTTGTTAAAAAGGTGTTAAAAGAAGAAGGTTTTCAGTTAGGTAAATTGAATATAG
>JAGMEL010000107.1 GCA_023128195.1 Caldifarciminota bacterium
AACCAATGAATTGTCCTGGTCATATCTTAATATATAAATCAAAGATACGTAGTTATAAAGATTTACCTATAAAATATGCTGAATTAGCAGCTGTTTATAGAAATGAACTTTCTGGAACACTCCATGGTCTACTCCGGGTTCGTGGATTTACCATGGATGATGCCCATATCTTCTGTCGACCCGACCAGATTGTAGAAGAACTTACAAATGTTTTGAAATTGACCATAACCATTTTAAAAAAATTTGGTTTTGAGAAATTCAATGTTGATCTCTCTGTACGTGATATTGATGAAAAAGGTAAGTACATGGGCAGTGATGAAGAATGGGAACGCGCTGAACAAGGACTTATATCAGCCTTAAAAAGAGTTAATCTGACGTACAAAAAGCAGGAAGGAGAAGCTGTTTTTTACGGGCCAAAGATCGATATAAAACTACTCGATGCGCTTGGCAGAGAATGGCAGACTACAACAGTTCAATTCGACTTCAATTTGCCAAAACGATTCAATATTGAATACATGGACCGTGATGGTAAACATAAAGAAGTAATAGTTATCCACAGAGCAATCTATGGTTCTCTGGAGCGCTTTATCGGCTGCCTGATTGAACATTATAGCGGAGCTTTTCCTACATGGTTAGCGCCCGTCCAGGTTGTGATTATGCCAATAACGAATAAACAGGACAAATATGCGGAAAAGATTTTAAAAAAATGCCTGCGCAGAAACCTGCGAACTGAATTAAATGAAAAATCTGAAAAGATAAATTATCGAATAAGGGAGGCTGAAATCAAGAAAATTCCATATATTCTTATTGTCGGTAAAAGAGAAATCGAAAATAAAACTGTTTCCGTAAGAAAACGAGGAAAAGTTGATATGGGTGAAATGAATTTAAAGGAATTTTTTAAACTAACAAAAAAAGAACAAGGAGGTGAAAATTAAGCAATTACCTAGAGTAAATAGAAATATTAGAGCTCAAAGAGTAAAATTAATTGATGATAAAGGTCAAGTGCTCGGTGAATTTCATATCAGGGAAGCCATGCATATGGCGCGAGAAAGTAAATTAGACTTGGTTGAAGTTGCTCCAAATGCCCGACCACCAGTATGTAAACTGCTCGATTTTGGAAAGTACGTATATGAAAAGAAAAGGCAGGAACGAGCATCACGAAAGCATCAACATCGAACAACTGGAAGAGGCATGAGGATGTCTTTAAAAATAAGCGAACATGATTACCAGGTAAAACTCACGAAAGTCAAGGAATTCCTTATAGACGGAGATCGGGTAAAAGTATCCCTGCGTTTAAGAGGAAGAGAAATGTTACACGCTAATTTGGGAATGAAGGTTTTAGATAGAATGATCGTTGATCTTGAAGATTTAGGTAAGGTTGAAAATCTACCAAAACGAGAGCACAATATACTACACGTTACCTTTCTTCCTGAGAAAAAAAGGAGATAATTAAATGGCTAAACAGAAAACTAAAAGAGGTTGGGCAAAAAGGGTAAAAAAGCGGAAAAGCGGTGAAATTTCAAGAAGAAAAGCAGGTAAGGGTCATTTGCTTACTTCAAAATCCAAAAAAAGAAAAAGGAGACTCCGCCAGCCGGCTAAATTGTCAAAGGGTGATCAAAAAAGAACAAAAAATTATATCACTTAATTAATCGACAGTTGACAAAATTTGTAAAATGATTATAATTTAAGAAAGGAGAGAAAACATGCCGAGAACGAGAAATGTGCCCTATACAAGGAAAAGGCGAAACAAGTGGCTAAAAGCTGCAAAAGGCTATTGGGGAGCCAAACACAAATTATATAAAACAGCCCGGTTAGCAGTTATGAAGGCTTGGGTTTCTGCCTACCGCGAGCGTAAACGCAAAAAGCGGGTTTTTCGCGCCCTGTGGATAACGCGAATCAATGCAGCACTGCAAAACCAGAATATGAAATATTCTCGATTTATCCACGCATTAAAAAAGCAAAATATTGAATTGGATAGGAAAACACTGGCAGCCCTTGCGTATGAACATCCTGACGAATTTAATAACCTTGTGCAGAGGTGTAAGACAGAAAACCAGTTATAAAAGGCAAATTAATGGAAAAACAGCTGAAAATATTGAAAGATGAAATACAGACCTCGTTAGCACAGGTAAAAGATAAGGATACGCTTGAGGCAATAAGGATCAAATATTTAGGTAGAAAAGGCAAAATCAACAGTCTTTTCAAAGAAATTGCCGGACTTCCGCTTGAACAAAAAAAGATATTCGGCAACAATATCAATATGTTAAAAAATGAGCTGAGTCAGGAATTGAATTCTCGGCTCAATTCATTCAAGACAAAGACAACGACAGAAATCGATTTACTTCTTCCCGGAAAAGTGCCCCATATTGGCCATTTACATCCCCTTTCAAAAACATTTAATGAACTGATCACTTTCTTCACAAACTTCGGCTTTTCTGTCGCAACAGGACCAGAAGTTGAATATGACTGGTATAATTTTGAAGCTTTAAATATGGCAAAAGACCATCCGGCCCGTGATATGTTTTCGAGTTTCTATATAAAAAAAGATCTGCTTCTGCGCAGCCATACATCGCCGACTCAAATAAGGGTTATGGAAAAACAGAAACCGCCAATAAAGATCATATGTCCTGGAAGGTGCTATCGATATGATGCATTTGATGCCAGCCATGCCCCAGTTTTTCACCAGATAGAAGCTTTATATGTTGACGAAGGCGTATGTTTTGGCGAGTTGAAATGGTTATTAGGTGAATTTGTCAAATTTCTCTTTGGACCTAAAACTAAATATGAACTCAGACCATCATTCTTCCCATTTACCGAACCTTCGGGCGAATTGGCAATCAGCTGTACAATATGTGATGGCGCTGGATGTGCAGTCTGTGGAAAAACTGGTTGGCTTGAATTAGGTGGCTGCGGAATGGTTCACCCCCAGGTATTAAAAAATGTCAAGATCTCGCCAAAAAAATACTCAGGGTATGCTTTAGGAATGGGTGTGGAAAGGATAGCAATGATAAAATATGTCATAGATGATATCCGGGTATTTTTTAATAATGACATTAGATTTTTGGAGCAATTTTGATTAACTTCGTTAATCGGCTTTTAATCACTGTCATCGATGCGACCCTGTCGCATTGCGAGGTTAAATGTTAATATCAGTCAAGTGGCTTGAACAATTATTAGGCATTAAATTAGAGATCGATAAACTAAAAAAAATCTCTTTAAATCTGGGGCTTGAAGTTGAAGAAGAGAAAAATCTTGCTCCTGAATACATAATAATCGGCAAGATAAAAACACTTGCTCCACATCCGAATCTAAAGAATCTAAGTATTTTGCAGGTAAAAACCAATAATATAGTGCAAATCGTTACTGCTGCGAAAAATGTCGCGCAAGGAGATCTGATTCTGGTTGGACAAC
>JAGMEL010000108.1 GCA_023128195.1 Caldifarciminota bacterium
TGGACAGCCCGGCGGAAAATTGAATGAGCAGACAATTACTGAAAAGAACTTTAATGGTGTTAAGTCTCAAGGCATTCTCATTAGCGAACAAGAATTAGGATTGGCAGAGAAATCCCCAGGAGTAATTGTCCTGGAAAAAGGTAAACCTGGTACTCTATTTAAAGATTATTTTGATAACCTGGTTATAGATATGAGCACAACGCCCAATCGTCCGGATTGGCTTTCAGTAAGAGGCATTGCACGGGAATTAAGCATTGGATTAGGAATTAATGATCAATCAAATAATCCCTATGGTGTAAAGCAGCCTAATCGAACCGGCAGTTTTAAAATAGAAATAAATGATTTACAAGGATGCCCAAGATATACTGCAAGAATCTTTGACAATATTGAAGCTAAAGAATCACCGTTCTGGATCAAATGGCGCTTACATTGTATGGGCATAAATCCTTTTAATAACATCGTTGATATTACAAATATTGCCATGCTCTTGACCGGTCAACCCCTGCATCCGTTCGATTTAGACCTTATAAAAGGTGGTATTATAATTAGGAAAGCACGAAATGGAGAGGAATTCATAACATTGGAAGGGACTACACTTAAATTGAGTAAAGACGATCTGATAATTGCTGATAATAATGGTCCTGTTGCACTTGCCGGTATTATTGGAGCTAAACGCGCCCAGATTTTAAGCTCGACCAAAAAAGTTCTATTAGAAAGTGCCTATTTCGATCCTAAACGTATTGCCCACACCTCAAGACGCCTTGGTTTAATAACTGAGGCATCAATGAGATTTGAGCGGGGTGCAGATATTAGGGCAGTGGACCAAACTTCAGCACTGACTGGTGAACTACTCAAAACATACGCACAAGCCAGAGAGCGCGAGTTCATCAGTACAGGTAAAAAAGGAAAAACTGAAACTATTAAATTCTCTCCTTCTCGATTAAATAAAATTCTATCATTAAATCTAACCAGGAATCAAATAAAAACACTTTTGAAAAAGATTGATATCAGAATAGCCGGAGCAAAAACACTGCTTGCCAAAATACCACATTATCGCCGGGATCTGCACATAGAAGAAGATATTTACGAAGAAATCGCAAGGGTCTATGGCTATATGAACGTTCCCGAGATAATGCCAAAAAGATGGGGAGGGCGTGTAACCATAAACAAAAATCATGTATATGAAGAAACAATAAAAAATTACCTGGTTGGCCAGGGGTTTAACGAAACCTATAACCTTTCTTTAATAGCCAGCAGGCGGCTTTCAGATTTTGGTTTCGGCAGATTTGTAAAAATAAAAAACCCGCTGAACGAGCGTTTTAATGCATTAAGGCCAACGCTCTTTTTAGGTCTATTAGACTGCATAAATTATAATTTGTCAAAAGGAAACAGGTCATTAAAACTCTTTGAGATAGGAAATATCCTGTTACCTGAAGCGCCATATCAAGAAAAAAGATTAGGAATTATCATGGGGGGCGAGCAATACCCGAACTTTTGGGGTCAGAGAAATGAATTAATAGATTATTTTGATATTAAGGGTATTATTGAAAGTATCTTTAAGATACTTCATATACAACAGATCGAGTTTGCGGAAATAGTGAAGAAGGGATTCAATCAAGTTGCCGCGATTCAGTTTTCAGGAAAGGAATTAGGATATATCGGTTGTATTGAGCAAAGTCTTTGTAAAGAATCTTACCACTACGTTGAACTAGCTCTGGAGCAAACACTATCATTTATTGGCGAAACATTCTATATTCCATCAGCAAAGTATCCTGCGAACACTAGAGATCTTTCATTTCTTGCTGACGAGAGCATCAGAGTACCTGATGTAATTAAATTAATTACTAAAGTTGGGGGACCAATTTTAGAAAAGGTTATTCTATTCGATTATTATAAAGGTCATAATCTCCCTCCAGGCAAAAAAAACTTAGGATTTCGCCTCAATTTCAGGGCACCTGATCGAACCCTTACTGACAAGGAAGTCGATAACTTTATAAAAAAAATCGAGGATGAGGTTTCGGGCAAGTTTAATGCAAAATTAAGAAAGGAAAGTAGGGTTGGACGAAATAAGTAAACTTGAAGAGAAATTAGATAAATTAATTTCGCTAATTAACGAACTCAAGCAAAGGGTTGAAGGCTTAGAGGAACAAAATAATCAGCTTGAGTCTCGAAATAAAGAAATAAAGGAGAAGATTGAAGGTTTGATTGAAAGAATCGACGGTCTTCTTATTTAGGAAATAATTTGAAGGTACCGAGCAATAGCGAGGTTTATTTTGAAAAAAACTGAAGTCGTTGTAAATATCTTCGGAAATGATTATCGAGTCATATCCGATGATTTAAATCCTGAACGAATAAAGGAAGTTGCTGAAATCGTGGATACGAAGATGAAGGAAATTCACAGAGAATTTCCTCTACCATCAACCACGAAGATTGCTGTTTTAGCTTGTCTAAATTTAGTTGACGACTACTTACAGCGAGATAATCAGCATAAAAAAAAGATTTCTGAAATGGACGAAAGGGTTAGATCGCTAATCCTTAAAATAGATGAAGCAGTACCTTAATTCGTTCTCTGCCGTGCCCGTGATGGGTATTTAGTCTTGAGCCAACACCCATCTTTAGGGAGCTTGGTTCGGCTATAAGAATTTACTCATAGTCGACTGGCGCCCACCTTAAACCTGGGTTCAAAGACTTTTGCCCACACGGCACAGGCGGGGACATTTTAAAATTTAGCCCCAAAGAAGGGGATAAGGAGTTGTTATGACATTACTGGGATTTTTAATCAGCATCGGTGTTATATTTATTGCCGTTGCTTTAGGAATTTATTTCTATACAAAATTCGGTAAAGCCACATTGGTTAATGCCTCATTAGAGGCATTAAGAATAATCGAAGAAGCAAAAAAAGAGGCGGAAACACATCGTAAATCAGCAGAAATAACTACTAAAGAACAATGGTACCAGGAAAAATTAAAATTCGAGAAAGAAACTGCATCAAGAAGAAAAGAGATTGATAAAGCCGAAAAACGCTTGTCCGAGAAAGAAATGGTTCTGGGAAGACGCGAACAGTTGATTGTTGATAAAGAAAAAGAATTATTAACAAAAGAACACAATGTACAGAATAAAGAACGTATAATACACGCAAAATCTGAACGACTCGACCAGATGATAAAAGAACAGAACGAGGCACTCCAGAAGATCGCAAATCTTTCAAAAGAAGAAGCAAAGGATGCATTAAAAAAGAACCTTGAAGCAGAAGCGAGACACGAGGCTGCGGCATTGATAAATCAAATAAAGGAAAAAGCAAAAGCCAATGCTGAGGTTACAGCAAGAGAAATAGTTCTGCAAGCTATTCAACGCTGTGCCACGTGCCATACTGCTGAAACTACGATCTCTGTCGTTCCCATTCCATCAGATGAAATGAAGGGCAGAATAATCGGTCGAGAAGGAAGAAATATCAGAGCATTTGAGAATCTAACCGGGGTTGAGGTTATTATTGATGATACTCCCGAAACAATATCTCTTTCTTGTTTTGATCCAATCCGTCGCGAAGTTGCTCGTACAGCAATGGAAAAGTTAATTGTTGACGGCAGAATCCATCCTACAAGAATCGAAGAAATTGTTAAGACAGCACACTCTGAACTCGATAATGTTATCACAAGCACGGGTGAAGAAATTATATTAGAAATGGGCATTATAGGAATTGTTCCGGAAATAATCAAATATATCGGCAAGATGAAGTACCGAACGAGCTATGGTCAAAATCTCTTGCAGCATTCTAAGGAAGTTGCCAATCTTTCGGCATTACTTGCCGAGGAATTAGGACTGGATGCAACAATTGCTAAGCGGGCAGGCTTACTGCACGATTTAGGAAAAGTTGCCGACCGAAACCTCGAAGGCTCTCATGCACATGTTGGAGCTGAAATTATGAGAAAATATGGTGAAAATGAAATAATCGTAAATGCCATTGAAGCACACCATGAGGAAATCGCGTCCATCTCCCCTTATGCAGTAATTGTTGAAATTGCAGATTCAATCTCTGGTTCAAGACCTGGCGCTAGAAGAGAAACAATTGAGGCATATGTAAAACGTCTAAATGTGCTTGAGGAAATCGCCTCTTCATTTAACGGTGTGGAAAGAGTTTTTGCAATTCAGGCAGGTAGAGAAATCAGGGTTATGGTTCAACCAGAAAAAATATCCGACTTAGAAGCCGAAAGCTTAGCACATGATATTGCTAAACGTATTGAAAAAAACACCCAGTACCCGGGTCAGATAAAGGTAACATTAATAAGAGAAAAGAGGGTAGTGGAAATAGCTAAATAGTAAAAAAGCAGTATCATCTCGACCTTTAGTCGAGATTCGCAGTATCGCCCCGCCACTCTTTAATGGCGGGTCTTGCAGTATCGTCACTACGGGACTCGCAGTATCGCTTCCAGCTCGCCCTGTAAAATACAAGTAATCTTTATCCTTAACTAAATTAATCCTTTTGTTATATTTATCTCCTCTGTTCGTATAAAATTTTTTGCGAATCCGCCTTAGGCGAATGATCCTGCAAATCCGCCATATCTTATGGCGGATGATCCTGCGAGCCCTGTTAAATACAAGAATTCTTGTATCTTTAACCAAAATAATTTAGTTGTCAAACTTATCTCTCTTGTATATCATAAATCATTTTTTTATTTAACGGGGCGAGCGCAGCGATACTGCGAATGCAATGATACTGCGTTTCTAAAATAGTATCCCCAACATATCTGCTGTTAACGCCACCAAAAAATGCAATATTGCACAGGGCAGAAAACTTCTTGCGCGCAATCCAATTATGCCCAGAAATATTCCGGCGAATATTGAACCATAGGCCTCGAGTTGATGTTTTCTATAGTGCATAATAGCAAAAGGAATAGTCTGAATTAAAATACTTGCCCTGCCGAATTTTTTTTCGAGCCCAAATAACATAAATCCTCTAAAGAAAAACTCCCATGTGAACATATGGAAAAGTTGTATTAACTGATATAGCAAAAAATAATTCCATCCCTGTGCTGCCTTACGATATAAAGGATAAACATTCTTAAGATTTGTAAATTTAAATGCCAAAACAAGAATAACGACCATTAAAAGATAAAAAAACAACACCTCTTTCAGCCATTTTTTAATGTGACCTAAACTAATTCCAAAATCCTTTGGTTTATGTTTAAAAATAAAAAATAACAAAAAAGGCGACAGCCCATATATTATCCCCAAGATTATTAATCTATTAAGATAGACCGGTCTGGGAAATATAAATTGTCCGCGCCGAAGATAGATCCCGAACAGTAAAATAAAAGTCGAATAGATAATAATGATAACTGTCTCCATATCAAATTGCTTAATCTCTTTAATATACTCTTTAATCATAAATTAGCATATCTGATTTTCATAAAAAATCAAGGGAATCAAGGGGACAGGCTACTTTTAA
>JAGMEL010000109.1 GCA_023128195.1 Caldifarciminota bacterium
TTAAAAGTAGCCTGTCCCCTTGATTTTTGATAGAAAATACCTAAAATATTGTATGAATTCATTACTTATCCTTCTGCTTCTTGCACAACCTCCAAGGCAAACTAATCCGGTCAAAATCATAATCAATACCGGTATTACCCTTCATCAAAAAATCATTTCGCCGTCACAAGGAGATGTATGTAATTTCTCCCCATCCTGTTCTCGCTTTGGTAAAAAAGCAATAGAAAAACATGGTCCTTTATGGGGTTCATTAATGGCAGCAGATAGACTTATGCGCTGTAATCCCTGGGCTTACCAGCACTTTGATACTTATTATTCCGGCATCAAAAATCAAAAAATCTACGACCCTGTACAAAATAACTTCATATTCGGGAGGATAAGAAAAAAATATACAAGCACTCTCATCCCCTCTCCCTTGATGCGTGAGTCCGCTTCAGGTGGAGAAGAGGGTAAGGTATGCCCTGAGTGAATCGAATGGGAAGCAATCTCAAGACCCGAGATTACCACGCCCGCCCCAGGCGGGCTCGTAATGACAAAAAGAAAACGTCATTGCGAGGAGTCCGCCCCAGGCGGACGACGAAGCAATCTCAAAATCCGAGATTACAACACCTTATATTCCCCTTCATCATCCTTCATCTAACATCTTCCATCTATTATCTTTTATTCTGGAGTGCAACTTGTCTGCGACGTGCCCAGTCGAATCGTCCCCATGTTGCATCTACTTAAATAATGACCCTCCTTTTATTATTTCTCCATGTCCAGACAATAAATATATTTTCGCAAGAGAATATCATAAAATTCGCTAATCACCTTTACGCTCAGGAAGACTATGCTGCTGCATTAAATGAATACAGGCGCTACCAATTTTTAACTGACTCAATGCACGAAGATATTCCTGAAATAATAATTGATTGTCTTGTAAAATTAAAAAGATTTGATCAAGCAATCAAAGAATCAACAGAACTTAAAAATAACACAAAAAGAGATTTTATAAAAGGATGGATTTTCTTCCTTGCCGGTAAATATGATTCATCCCGTATTTATCTTAAGCGTGTGGGGCTTCCTTATAAAGAAGATGTGGAAAAGATAATGGGGCTGGGTTATGCTTATGAATTCAGGTTCCATCAAGCCGGTGAATATATTGAATTACCCGACAAGGCTCCAAAATATAAAAAACCAGTACTCGGAGCAATTTATGCCTTATTCCCGGGTGGCGGACACTTTTACTGTGGTAGAATTGGTGATGGCATCTTTTCATTTTTAGTTATCAGCACATCGGCTCTTCTCTCTCACTATTATTATAACCGCAAAGAGGATATAAAATTTAGTGTTTCACTCGGCGCGGCAATTCTCTTTTATGCTGCTAATATCTACGGCGGGATTAATGCTGTTCAAAACTATAATTATTACCAGGACGAGCACTACTTACAAAGAATTCTTGAACATGCTGAGTAGTTACCCAATCCTTCAACTGCGTTCCCCTCTCCTGTCATTGCGAGG
>JAGMEL010000011.1 GCA_023128195.1 Caldifarciminota bacterium
CTTTTGACCTATGTTCCGAAATTCAACCCGGAAAAGATTGATGCGATAATCTTATCGCATAAACATATTGACCACTCGGCAGATATTAATGTTTACCTTGATGTTATAACAAGAGGGGGTTTTAAAAAGGAGGGAGTGCTTATTGCGCCAAAGGATGCATTTGGTGAACAAGGGGTTATTTTCAAATACCTTTTGGATTTTTTAAAAGAGATAAAAATAATCAAGGCCGGATTCGAAACGAAAGTCGGCGATGTGATACTTGAATTTCCTTTGAGACATGAACATCGAGTAGAAACCTATGGATTTAAATTGCTACACAATGGTTATTCAATTTCTTATATTACTGATACAAAGTTCTTTCCCGAATTGATTTCTGCATATAAGGCAGATATTCTTATTTTGAATCTCTTAAAGTTAGAACCTTCTGAAATAGATCATCTTTCAGTACCGGATTGTGTGGAAATAATTTCCGGAATAACTCCTAAAGTTGCCATCATTACTCATTTTGGAATGACAATGTTAAGGATGGGTCCCTGGAAGGTCGCACGGCGATTAAGGGAAAAAACAGGTGTCACTGTTCTGGCTGCTGAGGATGGCAAACATTATGAAATAAAAAAACTATTATCATACGGCTAATTCCGCCTTTTAACTTTTCACCTCGCTCAATCGAATGGTTTATAACAAATTAATGTATAATGGACTTGACCCCTGGAGAAAATTTGTTATAATTATTATAGAGGAGGAGATATGAGAAAGATGTTTGTGATTGTGTTTTTAATAAGTATTTCAAATGCTTGGTTGTGGACACCACCTCAAAATCTTGGAATAAGTGGTGTTGATGATATAAACCCACAAGCATGTCGTGTACACGTAATATTCTATCCTCAGTCCTGTCTTGTCTGGCAGACAAAGCTTAATGGTAATTGGGACATATTCTCTCGGTTCAGCAATGGAGCAACATGGAATGATACAATGAGGATAACAACTGATCTTGCTTGTGATAGTTGTCCAAGTGTTGCCTATGATTTTACGAGAGATTGTTTTTGGTGTGCGTGGCAGAACAACAGTGTTGGCAACTGGGATATTTATGTGTCACAAAGTGATGTAAATGCCTGGTCAATACCTTACCAATTAACAACTTCTTCTGCAGATGATGAATTGCCGTCTGTTTATGTTAATCTCGATACTGTTTGGCTGGTCTGGCAGCGAATAGTTACAGACTCAACAAATATCTATTCTACTTATTATGATGGTACAACCTGGGCAACGCCGTCTCCAATCACCAATGATGCTAATATTAGTAATATTCATCCAAAAATAAATGGCAGGTATGATCATCCTTTTTTAGTATGGCAAAGAGAAAATGATATTTATTACAGTGAGTTTCTTAGTGGTGCCTGGCAACCCCCTCAGCCTATTACAACAGACCCAAACAATGATCACTATCCTGAATTGATGAGCAGCAGTGAAATTTCAGGACCACCGTCTACCTATGGTATTAAGGTTATTTGGCAGAGTGACCGAGATGGTAATTACGAGATTTACACAACTGCCTATGATACTCTGGATGTCCATTACCGCATGACTTTTAATGATTCAACTGATATTACACCGAGTCCTCTATTCTTTACAGCTTTTGTAGAACAACTAAATCCTGCAGTCACTGCTTTCAGCACTAATCGAAATGGCGATTATGATATTTATACACATTTTGATTATGGCTATGGAGATACCATAGTTCCAGTTGACACAAATGATTCTGAGGATATTTTAGCAGTAACGACTGGTGATGGTATGTACGTCTGGACACTGTGGCAAACAAACAGGAATACAGATTGGGATATTTATGGTAGTAGTATTTTTGTTGGAGGAGTTGAAGAATCAAACGCCTATGATTTTAAAGCGGCTGCTAAATTAACCATAAACCCTAATCCGTTCAGAGAGATAACAGAAATCAGATATCAGATGCAAGATGCAAGATGCACGAAGCAAGATATTTCTTTGAAAATCTATGATGTGAGTGGAAGATTGGTCAGGTCTTTTAATCTGGCTTCTGATTTCTTGTCTCTTGCTTCTATTATTTCCTGGGATGGCACTGATATCCATGGTCAAAGTTTACCCCAGGGCGTTTATTTTGTACAGTTGAAAAATAAGACAGAGGTACTTACTGAAAAAGTTGTGTTAACAAGATAACCTTACTTTGTTCGGTTACTTATTGATTCAAACGGATAATTATAGATGTAAACGGATAAAATACCGTGTATCTGTGTGCACTCATTCATTCATGCATTCACTAATTCATGAATCAGTGAATGGTGGTTTTTGGTCAAAATGCAAATCTGAATTTTATATTATAATTGCTGCCGATTTTTGAGATTTTGTGTTTTAGCTGTTTTTTATATTTTGTTTTGTTATTATAATAATAATTGCAAAATTCTATTGCTTCAGGAAAGTGTTTTTTTATTAGACGCATAACATTATTCCAGACTTTTGTATAGGTATTCAGGGTATCGAATAATATATAATTTGCCCCGGCATTTTGTGATGCCGCCATGATTTGGTTGATTGTTTTTTCATGGTCTGTTAAATAGGGGAGAGAAGGAGCTACAAAGACCCAGGTTGAGATATTATTTTGAGAAAGTATTTTTATTGCCGCAAATCTCTTTTTTGGTGATGGCGAACCTGGTTCAAAGATTCTATTAGCCTGTGGATTGAGTGTAAAGACAGAAAAACCCACCTCAATATCTTTTAATTGTTTTAATAAATTCAGATCATCAATAACCATATCAGATTTCGTGAGTATTGAGATTGAATGGTTATAATGTATTAGCTTTTCAAGACATTTTCTCGTTATCCGGTATTTTGCTTCGACAGGTTGATATGCATCACATACTGTGCTAAAGGAGATATGACTTTTTTGTTTGAGCCTTTTTAACTGGCGTTCAAGCACTTCAGGTGCATTTATCTTTACATCTACAAAATCACCCCATGGTTCAGTATGTCCGGAAAATCGTTTCATAAATACTGCATAGCAATACTGGCATTTATGTCCGCATCCAATATATGGGTTTATTCCAAAATCAATAGCAGGAATACCTGATTTATTCAGGATTGATTTGCATTGAATTTCGTTAAGTATCATTATGGATTTTTATGAAATTACACTTTATAGTAAAATTTTCTTCAATTAAGATAATTTAGCTTAGTTATTAATAATTATTATTTTACGAGAGATACAGGTATCTTTAGTTGATACCACTACAAAATATACACCTGTATTTATACCATAAATTGGAAAAGAATAGGCATATTGTCCTTTATTCAAAGTTTCATTTATGAAAAGTTTTACCTTTTGGCCAAGAAGATTATACAACATAATTGAGAGAGTCTGTTTTTGAGTTAGTGTGAAGTTTATGGATAGATTATTATTTAGGATGATATTAGGTACTGTTAAAGTGTTTTTTAAATAGGTATTAACTTCTTCTTCTTTAAAAGAGGCAGGAACCATTTCGTATAAATAAAGTCCTGCTGAATAAGATATTAGGAAGATAGTATCTCCCCTTACAGCGATGTCTTTTGCTTTACCAATAGTATTATAACGAGTTATTTCATAAGGGTTAGCCGGATCTGAAATATCAATAACGCAAAAACCAGAGTCGCCATCTGCAATGTAAGCATAAGACCCAGAAACTACTATTTTGTCTGCAGTATCCGGAGTGTCGCAGAAACCTATTTCTTGAGGATTAGTGGGGTCTGTTACATCAACAATTCTTAGGCCAGCATCACCATCGGCAACATATGCTAAATCATTGGTTACGAAAACGCCGTTTGCTGTCCCTGGGGTATCATAGTAGCCAACTTCAGACATATAATATCTGTCGTATATGCGTAGACCATAATAATTTTCAGCTACATAAAGATACTGCCAAGGGTAAGGGCAGAAAAGATCTTTTCCTAACCCGGTAATGGTGCAGCTATCTCTGATAACAGGATTATTGGGCACTGAAATGTCAATTGCATAGAGTTTGTGAGGGCAGAGCAAATATGCATAAGGATAATAGTCAGTCACAATATCTACTGCAATTCCACAAAGCCATTCTCCACAGGAGCCAACCATTTGAGGATTGGTAGGGTCGTTAATATCAACTATTTCTAAACCATCCCATGTTGCCAAGACAGCATAGATGGCATAACCCCAATAAATTTCCACATCATCTACTGATAACCAAATTCCACTATATTCACTGATTTGCTCTGGCATTTCTGGATTTGAAATACTGATAATTCTTAATCCACCTAAATGATTGGCAATATAAACATAATTCCCATCTACAGCGTTTGCCATTGAATAACAAGGAGTAGGAAAAGAACCTATAGGCTGAGGATTTGCTGGGTTCGATACATCAAGTATCAGAAGAATACTAGACATATCAATAAATTGCTCCATATCAGGGACGAAAAGATAAGCATTATGAAAGACCAAATTGTTCATAAGGCATAGGTCAGAATAGTTTCCAATTTTAGTTGGATTCGTTACATCCGAAACATCAATGACATATATGCCATGCATATCAGCTACAGTATAGGCAAAAGTATCAACGATTATAATTTCGAAGCAAGCCGAAGTGTCACATGAACCAACAATATGTGGATTGGCGATGTTACTTATATCAGCAATATCCACACCTTTTGCATAGGTCCAGACAGCTATGTACATGTAATTATCTTGTATTGCCACACCACGATAGTAAGAACCTGGGAGATTGCTGACTTCGACTGGATTTGTTGGATTGGTGATATTTACTATTCTTATTCCGTAGTTGAAATCGCATAAAAATGCATAGTCATTTATCACGTCCAGATTTCCAATAAAACCACCTGGGTTATAAAAACCTACTTCGTAAGGATTGAGGGGGTTTGAAACATCAATTATCCTCAAACCAGAATCACCGTCTGCTATATAGGCATAGGAACCCAATTTTTGAATTTTTCGTGTATCGCCGGGTGTATCGTGGGAACTCAAATACTGGGGGGATGTTGGTGTAGAGACATTCCAAATTTCGATGCCTGCTTTTCCTACTGCACCATAGAGCATGTTGTTTTCGTAACAGAGATCCCGCACAAAGTGCTTCATATGAATTCTTTCCGATACTTTAGTTGGATTGTTCGGATTTGAGATGTCCAAAATGTAGACACCTGCGGCTACGCCGAAATAGGCTAAATCATCTACCGAATTTATAGCAACAGACTGACAAGGTGGACCAAATGGCCAGCTTCCAATAGGTTGGATAATTAGGGAATCCTTTTGTGGTGTTAATCCATGTAAAAATTGTTGAGAAATTACAAATATAAGAAAAAAGGTTACTGCGAATTTTAGGTGAGCAAATATTCGTTCCATGGTTTTGAATAGTATGCTATTTTTTTTATCTAAGGTCACTAATAAATAATACCCACAAAATATTATTTGTCAAGACAGCGAATGCGTGGAATCTGAAATTATTAATGTTTGGATTATTTTTTCCTAAATCTTCCGATTTTTAAAATCCTGGCGATGTTTGCATTTGGGTTTATTATCGGTTCAATAATCGGTGTGCTCGCTGATAATAGTGTGCTGACACCAGGACCATGTCCAGCATAAAGGCAATCACCGTGTATCACAATACCAATTGTTATTGCCCCTTTACGAAAGCTTCTGCCATAAAGATTATCGTGATCCATCAGAGCAACAAAATCACCGAATCGTAGTTTGTCAATTCCGTATTTTTTTATGAATTTTTTATCAGTTGTCATTATATCATAATCACCACTAGTCATCATTAAACTGCCGGTACCTGAACCCATTAATTCTGCTGGAATTTTTGCTGTGACTGGAACCTGAATTTTTTTACCTTTGGATTTTATGGGCATTTTTTTCAATAAATTCGGGTCAAGATTGTAGACTGCAATATCTGGATAATCCAATAGTTTCAGACCCTGGCCATATCCTTTTATAAAGATTTTATCATCGAGGGTCAACTTTTCTAATACAGAATCAGAAAAGTCTATCATTACATGTTCAGCACCGCCGTGATGACCAGTTATAGTTCCCTTTTTACCCTTTGCATCGCCCGATTTGATTATTGCTTCATTACCAATACAGGCATAAAACACATATCCGGCATTAGGACTGTCATACCGTTTTTTCTCATCTAAAATCGATGGAACACAAGGTTCTATGTGATCTGCTGCCCAGCCAAAAGCAGGGTCCCCGACCTTTATATTATAGACAATGCCGCCGGTTCCAGGTAGATGGAATGGTTTCCCTTCTGAATCGACACCATGTGAACCTCGTGCCCCGGGATTTGCAACATGTCCCTGAACTGACATCTTAACCAATTTTTTTTCATTTGTTTTCAACATAATTACCTCCTTTTAGCCATTATAGAGAAGATTTAATACATGTCAACATTTTAAAAGGCTTAAAAAGACTGAAAGATAGTAGAAAAAAGGCTAATAAGGCGAGCGTTTTAACAAATGATTGACAACAAGTATTTATTGATTATAATAGCATAATAGTATATAAGTAGACAGTATATAGTACTTAGTAGAAGGAAGGAAAAACTGGCTACTTTTTACTTATTACTGCAATTTAATCTGCTCACGGCGGATTGAATTGGTTTGGGCCTGTAGCTCAGCTGGTCAGAGCAGCTGACTCATAATCAGCGGGTCGGGGGTTCAAATCCCTCCGGGCCCATTATAAAAGGAGAAATTCTAATTACTAAATCCGAAATTCTAAACAATTTCAAATATAGAATGTTCAAAATTCAAAACTGTTATGGTAATTTGTGTTTAGGATTTTGCATTTGTTTATGTCACACGTCGAGTGTTCGACACGAGACGGAATTTAGAACTCCGAATTTAGTATTTGGCAAATTTATTTGCTTATGAAGTGGTCAGTTCATCCCGCAACCTATAATCGAACGAAAACAATTTTGAGTTTAGTATTTATTTTAGCATTTCTTATTTTTGTAGCAATCTTTTATGGAATTTTTTGGAGTATTCTGGGTTTTATTATACTTTTTTTCACATTACACTCTTATTATTTTCCCACTTACTATGAGGTGAAGGATGATGAAGTGATGATTAAGAATATTTTTACTACACAGAGGAGAAATTTGAAAGAATTTAAAAAAGTGTATAAAGGTAAAAATGGAGTACTATTGAGTCCTTTTAAACGGAAAAATTTTTTGAATCAATTTCGTGGAGTATTTCTGCTTTTGCCTCCGGTGCAAGATAATATTGAAGATTATTTAAAGAAGCGTATTGCTTCTTATGAAGAGACTTCAAAGGATGATTCTGTAAAAAGTGGTTAAACAAACAAGTCTTACAAATACAGATAAGATCCTTGCCCAAAAATATGCTTCTGATTTCTCCATTCCATTAGAACTAGCGCAAATTGTAGCTAAATGGCTTCCCGAATACAACGAGGCGAGAGTATTTTTATTCCCTGATGTTAAATATTTTCATAACCCTGAAACTATACCTGATATTGAATTGGCAACAGGTGAGATTATAGAATCATTAAATAAAAAAGAAAGCATTCTTATTTATTGTCATGATGACCCTGATGGCTATACCTCAGCAGCAATAATGTATAAGACCTTAAATGATCTGCGTCGAACTGATAATGAATCAATCTTTGTATATTCTGTCATTCGCGAAAAAGACGGTTATATCTTAAATCCTGATGTCCTGAGAGATTATAAGCAGAAAGGAGTTAAACTCATTGTAACAGTCGATTTTGGAATAAGTAGTGGAGAAAATTTTCGTATTGCAAAAGACGAAGGATTAAAACTTGTTGTTTGTGACCACCATGAAATAAAATCCACAAATTTTTCTGTTCCTGCAGTAGATCCTAAAAGGCCTGATTCAAAATATCCATTTCGTGAGCTTGCAGGAGTTGGTGTTAGTTTTAAACTCGCACAATCTCTTTATCAGAAGGCATTTAACCTTAACCCTGATGAGTTTTATAATCTGAAAAAAGATTTTTTTCCATTGACCATGCTTGGCACAATCTCGGATCGGGTTATTTTACGAGAAGAAAACAGAATATTTTGTGCTCATGGTCTAAAGATATTTAATCGTATAGATGAACCCTGGATTAGATATTTCAGGAAAGGAGGCGAGATCAGCATAACGCAGATTGCTGGAGAAATTATTCCGATTATTTCATCGGCTGCTTATATTAAACCTAAGTACGGGATTGATGTTCTGGTTAGTCATGACATAGATTATGTGACCAAAACAATGGAAAAATTGAAGGGAGGTATTGCTATCCGCAGAAGGGGAATTGAGTTATTATTCAAGGAAACGCTCTCTGCAGCCAGTATTTTTCCAGGAGTTGTTGTTTCAATCATTCCATTTTCAGGGCAACGTTATCTTGGTTCTGTTTCTGCACGTCTGAGAGATTATTATCAAAGGACTTCGACCGTTATTGGCATAAGAAATGGAAAGTGTTTTGGTGAGTTGAGGAGTAATGATATAAATCTTTATGAGATGCTTCATCACTTCCGTCAGTTCTTCCTGGATTTTGGGGGTCACCGGAAAGCTGCTGGATTCACAATGCTGCGGCAAAATCTTGATAAATTTATGGATGAAGTGGTAAAATATATATCAGATTGTAAGGAAAGCTTATTGAATGAGTATCATACGTCTGAGGATGTTCCTGTGTTTTTTCTAAATAAATCAAATATCAATATTTTAGCACCCTTAGCACCATTTGGTGAAGGTAACCTTGCGCCTGTATTGACAGATGGTGTGAGTGTATATACAATAGATAATAAATTTAATATTATAGAAAAGGGATAATAAATGGCGAATCTTAATTTTGCAAAAAAAGAGTTGAATCAGAAAATCGTATATTATGGTACAGGTCTCTGTGGTAAAACCACTAATCTCCGTACGGTATATGCTGCACTGAGCCCTCAAAGAAAGGGTATGATGATGAGTCTCGCTACTGAACTCGATCAGACACTTTTCTTCGACTTCTTACCTGTTGATTTAGGTAATGTTAAAGGTTGGAAATTACGGTACCATCTGTATACGGTACCAGGTCAAATCTATTACAACGCCTCCCGAAAACTCGTGCTTAAAAACGTTGATGGATTGGTATTTGTTGTTGATTCCCAGCAGGAACGTCTTGATGAAAATATTGAGAGTTTCAATAATCTTCAAGATAATCTAAAAAGCTATAATTTGAATTTGGACGATATACCAATGGTTATTCAGTATAATAAACGCGATCTTCCTAATATATTGCCAATCAATAATCTACAAGTTCAGATAAATAAAAGGGACTATACGTATTTTGAAAGTGTTGCGATTAGGGGCATTGGTGTTTTTGATACCTTGAAATATATTTGTCAATTAACCGTATTAAAGCAGAAGGATAATCTGGCTCAGGTGTAAGACAATATTTCTTTCAAGCAGATCGATAGATTTTAGGCATTGACTTTAGGCTAAATATTTACTATAATTTAAATAGAATGGCTGAAACGAATACAATAATTGTTACTCAAGACAAAATCGATAGACTTAATGGTCTACTGGGTGACTTTTGTAACCGGGCGAATACTGTGTGGTCTTTACTTATAACAATATACGGTCAGCTTTTGGTGCAGAAAGGTTTTATATATTCATTTGATATTCTGACGATTTCTGCGCTTGTTTGTGGTGTTTTTAACTCAACTATGGAGCTCGCGCGAATAGTTGGCGAGAATAAATTTGACCAATTTCTTCAAGAGGGTAAAAAGTTTTGTGTTTATTATATTGGTGTTAATAAAGAATATTTACTTGTGTCGCTTTTCGACGACCGTACCTTACCCGGAGTTGTTAAGGTGGCAGGTAAAGAGTTTTCTACGGAGGCAGTAAAGATTTTGCGTAATGAATCATGAAACGAGAACTGAGTTTTGAAAATTTTTATGTTTATGAAGGTAATAAGGTAACATATCTTGCTGCCAAGAAGGTTGTCGAATTTCCCGGAGAAATTTTTAATCCATTATATATTTATGGCGGATCCGGGTTGGGAAAAACGCATCTTTTGTTGGCAATATACTATGAATTAAACAAAAAGTTTACGACTCTTTTCTTTTCTGCAAAAGAATTTGAAAAATTTTTAGACATAACAACAATATTTGATACACCAATGATTATCGATGATCTTCATATTGTTTCTAATAAATATTATGAGACTATTCTTGGTATTATTGATTTATTCCTGACAAGTAATAAGCAGATATGTTTTTCAGGAAATGTAGCACCGAGAGGTTTTAAAAATTTTGACGAAAGATTGATTTCGCGACTTGAAGGAGGGCTTGTTTGTGACATTATACCATCCAAAGAAATTGAACTTGTCGATTTGATAAAGAAGAAATCTGGAGAGTCGGGAATTCTACTGCCCGATGAGATTGCTCTGGAACTTGCTCAAATATCGAATGGTTCGGTTCGGGCAATCGAGGGTATGATAAATCGTTTAATTGCATATTCTTCTCTTGGTAGTTTGTCGTTTGAAACAGATAATGTTCGCATGATCTTAAAAGAGTTCTATCCCAAAGGTATATACAGTCCGGTCTCTTCATTATTAGAGGAGTTGAAAAAGAATGCAAGTGAAATTTTGCAAGATGTGTCAGAAAGACTCGATATACGAGAGGAATATAAAGAGAAGATATATATTTGGGAAATGAAAGGGTTTGATACTTCATCTTTGAAATTATTGATCGATGGCGACATTGATCTCTTGAGGAAAGAATATGATAATTTCATTAAAAAAATTGAGAAATTAATCGCGCTTCAAAAAGAATTCGGCGCCTTAGACACTAGTGATTTTCCAGATGAGAGTATGAAGATTGAATCCATGATATTTTCCCCGGAACATGTGGATGATATTGAGAAGCTCCTAACTAAGATCAAGAAGACGCATAAGATTTCAGTGTCTGAAAAATCATTCGATAAATTTATTGTCGGTGCTTGTAATAAAAATGCATGCGATATCTATAAAGAGAAAATTTTAAAGAATTTGGGAAAAAAGTTTAATCCATTCATTATTTTTGGTGGAAAAGGTACTGGTAAAACCAGATTTTTAGAAACTATATATAGTGATTTAATTACCCAAAACAAATCAGTAAAATTTTATGATTTTGCTGTTAAAGATGAGATTTTAGAATCGGATGATACTGAAAAATACGATGTTTTTTTGTTTGACAACTTTCACCATGTATTTTCTGCCCCGGATGATTTGAGAAAAAAGATTTTTAATTCTATCCAGAATTATATAAAGGTTGGCAAGGCAGTTATTTTCAGTTCGGCTGTGTCTTCCTCTGATTTGTTGTTATCCGATAATGAAAAGCCAATCCTTGAATATGGTATTGAGGCAGAACTTGAAACACCGAGCTCTGAGGTTGTGGAGGCGTACATTAAATCTAAATTAGAGTTAAATAAAGCTGAGAAAATTCTTAATAAAGGTGTGCCCAAATTTTCATCGTTCTACGAAATTGATGAATTTTTATACTCTACTAAAACAGAAGAGCCTGAAAAAAAGATTCCACCTGAGCCTTCTGAAGAGGAACTTGCAAAGGTAGTATCGCTTGGATTGCTTGGTGAGAAGTCCGGGCAGGAGGAGAAAGCTCAAGAGAAAGAGGAGATAAAAGAAACAGTTATTTCAAAAGAAGAAGAAATAGTCGCCTCAGAAAAAGAAGAGATAAAAGAAGAGAAGTTAACGACGGATAAACCCCGGCTCCTTAAAGATATTAAAGAAGAACGGTTTATTATACAGGAAATTTCAGGAGAATTGATTGAAGATAATTATTAATAAGAGGGCAGAAGAGGGCTCAAAGAGGGCAGGATATGGCAATTAAAGGCAATACAAGGCAAAATATGACGGGGCAATTGAAGGCAGATTAAGGGTGGGATTGATAAATGGCTATTAAGGGTTCTTTATCTGAGGCATCATTACCCGATGTTATTCAACTCTTGACTTATTCAAATAAGTCTGGCTGCTTATCCGTTACAGATGGCAGGAATTTTGCTAATGTATTTATAAAGGATGGCAAGATTATATGTGCCACAATGTTAAATAGAAAACCACGACTTGGTGATATCTTATTGACGAAAAAAATAATTGACGATGATACCTTGTCTCGAGCATTGAAGGTTCAAAAGTCTGAGAAAAAGAAAAGGATTGGAGAAATATTAATAGAAATTGGTGCGATAACTGAAGAAGTTTTGAAAAATGAGCTGAAAATACAGATTGAGCATACGATTTTTACTATGTTGACCTGGGAGGATGGATACTTCAATTTTGAAGCCGATTTATTACCTCCACCTGAAGAATACACTATTAAGCTATCTGCGCAAGAACTTCTTCTTGATGGAGCGAGAAGGATAGACGAATGGCAGCAGATTGAAAATAAGATGCCTTCATTTGAAACCGTACTTGTACGAAAGGGTGATACTGAAAATATTTCTTTGACAGCAGAAGAAAAGAAAATCATGGAACTTATAGATGGTTCACGCAGCATTGATGATGTTATAAAAGTTTCTAAATTTGGATTTTTTGGAACCAGTAGAATAATCTATGGTCTATTATCAGCAAGTTTGTTGGTAGAGCCAGAAAAAAAATTGGAGTGTGAAAAAGTAACAAGTGATATATCAGAATGTAAAAATCTCGGTTTTGCATTTTACAAGACTGGAATGTACAATGAAGCTGAACGAGAGTATAATAAGATTTTAGAGGTTAACAACAATGATCCCGAAGCACTATTCTATTTAGGCCTCATTCAATTAGCGCGTGGTAATCACGTGGTCTCACGAATAAATTTGCTGAAATCTTATGGGCAGGAGAAGCGTGTCTCTGTACTAGTTAATTTAGCCTACGTATGCATTAAATCGGAATTATATGAAGAAGCTATTGAATATTTTGAACATGCCGGGGATTCAGCATCAGATAATATAAAGATAAAATGTAATATGGGAATAGCTTTTTATGAGGTGGGTAATTTAGATGGGGCAGCTAAGATTTTTAAAGAAATTATTGAGAAATCCCCGGAAATTATTACCCCCTACATTTATTTACCGATAATCTGTTTGAAACAAGGTAATAGTGAAGCGTCAAAAAGTTTGTTAAATGATGCAATTGATCGGTTTCCGAGATTTCCCATCTTTAAGAATAATTTAGCGGTCCTTTATGAAAGTGTTGATGAGGCGGGGGAGGCTGAGAAATTATACAGGCAAGCCCTGGAAGTTGCTCCCAGGAATGAACTAATATGCAGGAATCTTGCTGATTTTTATTATGATGTTCAGATATTGGGTGCTGCAAAGGAATTATACGAAAAGATTTCTGATGATAAGAGAGATTGGCGGATTTTATTTAGGCTTGGTAATATTTATTTGCGTCAGGGAGATCAAGGTAAAGCTTTAAGTCTTTGGGAACAGGCCCGGCAACTGAACCCATCGGAAAAAATTATTGTACAAAATATAGAATTACTGCAAAAATCAGGTGGAGAATAGTTATTCGTAACTTAATATTTTGATACCGTAGAATTTTTTTATGAGTACTACAAATCTTAAAAATAAATTAGCATTTATTATTGATCTGGCACGTGATGTCGGTGATTATCTTTACAGAAGCGCTAATAAAAAGAAAAAGATATGTTATAAAAGTGAGATTGATCTTGTTACCCAGTTTGATAAAAAATCTCAGGATTTGATTGTAAAGCCACTCGTAGCCAAATTTTCTGACTTCGGCATCTTGAGTGAAGAAGATCTAAATATAAATCTTGATGCACCTATTAGATGGATTATCGATCCCTTAGATGGTACAACAAATTTTGCTCACGGTTTGCCAATATGGACAATCTCTATTGCCTTGGAACTTGAGGGTGAGGTTGTTCTTGGTATTGTTTATGACCCAACGCGTAAGGAGATGTTTTCTGCAATCAAAGATTCCGGAGCATTTCTCAATAGAAAAAAAATAGAAGTGTCGAAAATCAAGAAATTAGGTCAATCTCTTTTGGTTACGGGCTTTCCCTATGATATACGGAAGACCAAAGAGAATAATCTAAATCAGTTTAGTAATTTTGCAGTACGCGCTCAGGCAGTCAGACGTTTAGGTTCGGCTGCATTGGATTTGTGCTATACTGCTTGTGGTAGGTTTGATGGGTACTGGGAATTAAAACTGTCACCCTGGGATCAGGCTGCTGGTTCACTAATTATTAAAGAAGCCGGTGGTAGGATCACTGATTTTAAAGGTAAAAAATTCAATATCTACGGTGATGAGGTACTTGGAACAAATAGCTTGATTCACGGTCAAATGATGAAAGTGCTTAAAATTACAGATTGTAGATTGCAAATTTAATATTTATATTAAAAAACGATTCTCTTTCTGAATAAAGATTTCTAATTTTGGGTGATTAGTTAATTACTGATCCAAAATGTTTTATCATAGAGTTGACCGAATTGCTTTACATTTTTTAAAACTTAAAATCGATTTCTACCCCGCCAGCATATTGACGATGATTGAGAAAGTAATGGTCAAAAATTTCTTTTCTATCATCTGTTAAATTATAAACAGACACGAATATCCTTATAAATTTGTATTTTAGTCCTATTTTTGGATTGATTATAAGCACCGGAGAAAGCATTTCAGTATAGATGCCATCTCTCTTTGATAAATATTCTGTTTCCAATGAGATATCTAAAGCGCCAAAATATATTTTAAACGTGTCATAAATGGCATATTCGGCTAAAAAAGCGATTGTAGTATCTGTCCAATTATAATTAAAATGTAGGTTATTTTCGATCCTTATTAATTTATTTGCGAATTTATTTTGGAACATTACGTTAATGTTTATTTCTTTAACATTTTTGATACTGGTAATTTCGAAATCTTCTCCTGGAACCGGGCGGCTGTTCCAGTTCTTAAGAGAACTGAGAAGACCGATTTGATGTTTACCGAGATCTAATTTGGCGTTGAAGTTTACACCAACCTTAAGACTTTCATCAGGTACGGGGATTGCATATCTTAATGGTGTGTTAGGGTTGAGGTGATCCTTCAGTGTTTTGTAGATAGAGCCGGTTTTAATGTCAGTTTCGAGTTTTATTTTTGGATTCAGATATTGTATTGTAAAATTTGGTGTAGGAAATCCATGAACGGTTGGTGTGCTAATTGCAAGATGAAAATTGCGAATGTGTAATTTACCCGTGAACATGGAATTTAATCGGGAGTTTGTGTAGATAGTAGATATTTCAAAATGTGGGAGATAGATCGTCCGGTCAAAGATGATTTCAAATTTTGTTTGTTCTTCAATATAATTAGCATTGTTGATTTGCCATACATCTACATTGAGCCCGCCAGAAATAATTGCCCAGGGAATTGTTGAGGAGAAATCTAATCCTGGGGAAATCAGTCTGTAATCATCATCTTTTCGCAGAAGATAACCGTATATTGAAGGAGTTATATATAGGTGAGGTAGGCATATTGAGTATGATGTCATTATACTTCCGTTTTTTAATGAATCCCAATCAACTATTTGTTTATACTGTGCAGTGATGTTAAAACGTTGTATATTCAAATCACAATTTCCTACGAAAAAATCTCCGGCATACCCACTTAAAGTTAAGGAATTTTCTTTCCGCCCAATCCATAATGGTGGTTCAGGAAACATGGTCTGTGAAAAGTTAGGCAGAGGAGGTAATGAGTCAGATGCGATGAGGAGAAGAAGGAAGAACATCTTAAATTCCAAATGACAAATGATGAATGATAAAGTAAAGGCAGGATCGCTTTGTCTCTCGATAATTCTCGAGACAGACTCGCAGGAAACGCAGTATCGTCCACCACATATTGTGGTGGACTTGCAGGATCGTCCCGACATTTATCGGGACTCGCAAAGAAAAGATATCAGCAAACTTTGTTAAATACAATTTAGCATTTATGGATGACTGCGTTTCGCCAGAATTAGTAGACGAGACGAGCCGAAGGCGATACTGCGAGTCTCGTAGAGATGATACTGCGAGTTCTGACAGGAACGCTACTGCGAGTCCCGCAGGGACGATACTGCATTCAATGTTTGTCATTGGTTAATCCTTCTATTTTTTTTCCGTACGGTGATTGGATAATTCCTTTTTCCGTGACAATGCCGGTGATCAGGTCTGCTGGTGTTACGTCAAATGCTGGATTGCATACCTTTGCTTGCTCGGCAACAATATTCTTTGTGTTGAATTTTCTTATTTCATCTTCACCGCGTATCTCAATCGGTATATCTTTGCCGGATTTTATATTAAAATCAAAAGTGGAAATTGGTGCAGCTACATAAAAATCTACTTTGTAATATTGAGCAATGATTGCCAGACCACGTGTTCCAATTTTATTTGCAGTATCACCATTAGAGGCGATGCGGTCGGCGCCGACCAGAACAAGGTTTATCTCGGGCATATAAGTTGCCGCCATATTATCACAGATAGTATATGTTTCAATACCATTTTTAGTTAACTCCCACGATGTGAGCCTTGCACCCTGTAAGCGGGGTCTTGTTTCGCAGGAATACACCTTGAAATTTTTGTTTTTATTTTGTGCAGTGTACAGAATACCCAGTGCTGTTCCAATACCACTCGTTGCAAGTGCGCCGGCATTGCAATGTACCATAATTTTTGCATTATTATTAATTAGTTCAGCGCCAAATTTACCAATCTTTTGACATGCATCTTTATCTTCTTGTTTAATATTGTGCGCTTCATTTAAAAGCTCTGTGTACGAATCTTTTGTATCGCTGACCTTTTTCTTCATCCGTTCAATTGCCCAGATAAGATTAACTGCAGTCGGCCTTGCAGATTTTATATAATCAGCGGCTTTGATAATTTCCCCAGGAGTGGCTTTGAATGCAGCCATAACCACACCATAAGCCGCTGCTACGCCAATTAATGGTGCACCGCGTAGATTCATGTTCTTTATTGCCTGGTATACATCTTCAACTGTCTTTAATCTTAAATAGATTTCCTCTTCAGGTAATTTTGTCTGGTCAAGGATTACTATTTCATTCTTTTTTTCATTATACTCTATTGTTTTAAATGGTATCATACTATTTAATGCCGGCATGGTTCTTTGCTGACTGGATTGTATTATGTAAAAGCATTGTTATGGTCATTGGCCCAACACCACCAGGCACTGGTGATATGGCACTTGCTTTTTCACTCACCTCGTCAAATTCAACATCGCCAATTAACCGGTATCCTCTCTTTTTTGATTTATCCTCGATCCGGTTAACACCAACGTCAATTACTACTGCACCTTGCTTGACCATACCTGCATTGACCGTATGCGGTCTTCCCGCCGCGACAACAAGAATATCGGCAAGTTTTGTGATCTCCGCCATATTTTTTGTACGTGTATGACACATTGTTACTGTAGCGTTTGCCCCGGGATTTTTCTGAACCAGTATCATTGCAAGTGGTTTGCCAACAATATTACTTCTACCTACAATGACTACATGTTTGCCTGAGATTTCAATATTATTGCGCAATAATAACTGCTGGATACCATGAGGTGTACAGGGTAAGAAACTGGGGGCACCGATCATCATTTTTCCTATATTTACTGGATGAAAACCATCAACATCTTTTGTCGGATCAATAGCATATAGAATTTCTTCTTCATTAATATGGTCGGGCAAAGGTAATTGTACTAAAATACCGTGGATTAATGGGTCATTATTCAATTCTCGGATTAGTTTTAATAGTTGTTCTTCTTTATAATCAGCATCGAACTTGTATTCCCGGGATAATATTCCTACCCGGGCACATGCCTTTTCCTTACCTTTTACATAGGACAAAGATGCTGGATTATCACCGATGAGAACTACTGCAAGCCCAGGAACCAGATTATGATGCGTTTTGAGCTCATCTATTTCTGATTTCATCTCCTGTCTCATTTTTTCAGCAAGTTCTTTACCACTTAAAATTTTTGCCATTTAACCTCCTTGTTTTTCGTTAATAGTTATACGGCATCGCCGCCCGTATCGTTTTTCGGCATTGTTGTACGAAAAAAGTATTCGTACTAAACCTTAAATTGCCCTGTATTGCCATTAATCGCCTTCTCATGCCCTCTTCTGCCTTCTTCACCCTTCTTTATTTAAGCCTCGAAATGCCCTGTCATATTTTGCCTTTTGTTATCATCTTGAGCCATTTCAAGCCCTCACGAATTTTTCCCAAATCTCTGATTTGGCCAAAAAATTCAGTGTCCCGCTATTAATCTCTAACATAGTGAGAGGAACTTCAATAAGAAGTGAGGGACTTCTGCCTTTTTAAATATATCCATAATATTTATGTTGTCAATATGACGCGAATTGAGAAAAAATTGTTCTTGACAAATAATAGTATTCGATTATAATATTTTATATAAATAGGAGGCAAAAATGAAGAAAGTATTAGTATTAAGCGTATGCCTGATTGGCATTTTAATTGCTGATTGGAAAAGGGTTATGGGTTCATCTGATGCGCCCCTGGCACCAGAAAAAGAGGTGATGAAATCAGATACCCTGGGTGTTTTCATTAGAACCGCTGTTTTTGGTTTTAATGAACAGGATACCACGGTTGATAATAAAGACTTTAAACGTATTACAATTCCTGAAGAACTCATTGATCAAGATACAGTGAGGGCTGGTAAGCCGCAGATTCCTTATATCAGGTTATTGATTGCAGTGCCTGATTCTTGTGATTTTGACATAACTGTTTATGAATCTGATTATACATTATTTGAAGACTATTTAATATATCCTATACCGCGTATTGTTTTTGAAGAAACCAGTGGTTGTTTCTATTCAAAAGAGGTGTATACTTATGATGCCACATTTTATCAAAAGGATACTCTGTATCCTGGTAAATTCTATGAAGTGAATAGTGATGGTCATTGGCGTGACCAGCGGGTGCTTGAGGTGTTTTTATACCCGGTTCAATTTAATCCCGGGCAAAAACTGATGTATTTTTATACTAATTTCAATTTGAGGCTTGAGTATTCAGGTGAAGTTGTTGTAAATGAAAATGGTTTAGGTCCGTTTGAGGATATTGGCAGGGACATACTTTTGAATTATTCAGGCATTGACTGGGAGCCCGAGTCGGTTCCAGAACCTGCTGTCCATTACTATACGAAATTAGATACTAATAATGTTGCTGATTACATTATTGTCACCCACTTAGATTTCATTACTGAAGGTGTTGCTCAATATTGGATTGATCAATTTGCCCAGTGGCGGGTTGATCATAATCAGTTTGATGTTGGGATTGTGAAGATACAAGACATTTATGAGCAGTTTGATAGTTTGGCACCGGATTCTGCGGCACAACTCCGCGATTTTCTCATTTATGCCTATAATAACTGGTATGCCTCTTCAATGCCTGATAATCATTTTGCCTATTGTTTGTTTATTGGTGACTGGGACTATGTGCCGACATTATTATTTACTTATTGGGATGATCCTGAATGGTTAGGCGCGAATGAATTTTATTTTGCCGAGTTTAACTCAGATAATTTCGCTGATATTATGCTTGGTCGTTGGCCTGTAAAACAGACTAATGTGCAGGATTTAGTTACGATTGCTCAAAAGACCATCAATTACGAAAAATACCCAGTTCAGGTTGATAGCTTTCGCAGAAGAGGTCTTCTAATTGCCGGTGATACTTGTTTTGAGCGTCATATCGATAGCTCAAAATCTTATTTTTCTGATATCGGGTATGATACCATTACAATTCGTCCTTCCCAGATAGGTCAAGACCAGCCATTTATTGATAGTGTAAATAAATATCTAAATCAAGGTGAGATACTAACTTCGTATTTTGGTCATGGTGGTCCAGAAGCATGGATGAATGGTTATGATACGACAGAGGTAAAAGACTTAACAAACAGCAATCGTTTACCAGTAGTTTTGAGCAATTCTTGTTTAACAGCGATGTTTCAGTGGGACCACCCATTTTATGATTCTACTCCTCCACAAGGTTATCCTGCAGGAATATCGCTCGGTGAGCATTTTCTTATAAATCCTGATGGTGGGGCAGTTGCTTTTTGGGGAGCAACAACATATACCGTGATGCCAAATTATAAAAGAGTGTTGAAAATGTTACTTCGTTATCAACATTGGATACTCGGTGAATTTACCTATATTCAAGGTTCTGCAGCTGGGTGGGGAGCATATAACATGTGGTGTCTTCTCGGTGATCCGGCACTCGACCTTGGTGATTACACGGCATTTCCTGATTTGCCTGATTTAGTGGTAAGGCCTCAGGGTATTGATATTTCCATTTTACCACCATATCCTTATCCTGCTGGTGGTGATGAAATTCCAATTCGGGCAAAGGTCTTGAATTTTGGTGCTACACCGACATATAATATTGATGTTGAGTTTAAAATTGTATTAGACGAAGACACTATATATAATAATACAGTAGTGATTGATGAAATTAAACCCCGATGTTCAGTAGATACAACAGTTTATTGGAATACCGCGCTTACCCATCCAGGTTATTATGGTGAAATCGGTGATTGTGATTTTATTGTTATAGCAGACCCTGAGGATGTAATTGAGGAATCCTGGGAATACAATAATAAATCTTCAATAACAAAGGAAGTCAACCTTTATCCTAATCAACCAGGTTGGCCAAAAAAGGTAACTGGTTTTACCCAGCCGGCAATTGCCAATCTTGATGGTGAAGGGTCAGTCGAGATTGTGTATCCCGGTGATGATTCAATTTATGTTTTTAATTATGATGGCAGTATTTTTGATGGTTGGCCTAAGTATTTTAAGGGTGTTCATGGAATAGTGCTCGGTAATGTAGACGAGAACGATGTAATTGAGGTTGTTGCGGTTTCTCCTGAGTCAATCAAGGTCTACAATTATCAAGGTAACATTCTTTATGATTGGCCAGTTCAGCATCCGGATACAGCAAATTATGTATATACTGGTCTCCCTGCACTTGGTCGAATAGAAATCGGTGTAGGATCAAATTTAAATATCGTAGTGGTGTCTTCTCCAAAGTTTGATGAAATTCCTGGTTCTCCAACTCCACTAAAGATCTTTGTTTACGATTTCAATGGAAATTTGAATCGTGAATTTAATACCTCGTATGATGTCGTGAATCCTACATTTCCGAATGGACTTTCTATTTCTGACGTAAATGGCGGCGGCAATAACGAAGTAATTATATCCTATTTTGATCCTGAAACAGGTCCTGCTAGAACTGAAATTTTTAATCATTTCGGTTCAGATACAACTCTAAATTACGGCAGCAATCATATGATCTCGGCATTGGTGGATTTGGATAATGATGGCTATGCTGAGGTGATTACGGGTGGCAGGGATAAGAAGATCAGGGCATATAAGGCAACGACCGGTCAGACATTATGGGAGCGAGAAACCGGCGGTGCGATCAATTCCTCGCCTGCGGTCGGAGATATTCATCCAGCGCCTCAGTATCCTGGTGTTGAAATCACCTTTGGCAATTATGCAAGCGAAATCCATTTGAGGGAAAAAGACTATGGCGATAATATTTCCCCCTGGCCAGATACAGTCGGCGGTCTAGTTAAAACTTCACCAGCAATTGCCAATATTAGTGGCGACAAGTACCTGGATATTATAGTTGGCGCTAATAACAGATATATTTATGCATTTAAACACACAATGGAAAGAATTCTACCTTATCCTCTGCCTCTGTTTGGTAAACCTTCGTCTCCTGTAATCGGTGATATTGATGGTGATAGAAAGAGCGAAATAATTTTAGCATCTAATGATGGTTATCTGCATATTTGGGAGAATATAGACAGTAAGGTTTTGCCTTATTCACTTGAATGGCCTCAGTTTCATCATGATTATCAGAGAACCGGTCTATATGGTTGGGTTGGCGGATTGCGTGGCGGTGATGCAAATCCAAAAGAATTTTCTACTGGCACAACATTATCATTTACGCTTGAGGATAATCTCCATACCAAAATAAAGATTTATGATGCCGAAGCAAATCTGGTGAAGAATCTGGTAAACCAGACTTTACCTCAAGGCACTCATAATCTAACCTGGTTTGGCAAAGATAATAACTATGCTTTCTTACCCAATGGCATATACTTTATCGAAATCAAGGTAAAGAACGAATCCAAAATAATCCCAATTGAGATAAACCGTTGATATTATGAAAAATCTACTGCTGTATTTACTGATTTTCTCTTTTATTTTTTATCTTCCATCTTCCATCTTCCATCTAACATCTTTTCTTTATTCCTATCCTCCTGGCTGGTCAGATGATATACTGCTGACTCCTGAGGACGATATGCAACGTAGTAATCCTGATCTTGACGTTGATACCTATAATAATGTCTGGGCAGTATGGGACAGTGGTTCCTGGGTTAATAATACTGCCGAAATTCTCTATACAAAAAGAGATAGCCTTGGTGATAGTTTGATTTCAGAAACAAATATTTCAAGTAATGTTCCTTATTCACATTTGCCACGGGTGGCAGTTGATGTCTCGAATAATGTGCAGTTTATCTGGCGTGAAACATCGCCTCAGGGTTTGGGTATTGGACATACAAAACTTGCTAATGACGGCACAGTAATTGTTTCATCGCATTTATCCGTAGCAGGGGCTGGAGGCGGTTCCTCCACTCTCCGTCCTGAGATGGTTTTGAATAAATACAATGAAATAAATATCATCTGGGATGAATCTCCATCAGGATATAATCAGATGAATTACACAAAACTGGATACTCTCGGTAATCCAATCATTTCAAAGATAAAGGTCTCACTGGATACATTTTATGCATACTGGCCTGGCATTGGTATTGATAGTATGGCGAATAGTCATCTTGGTTATCGAACCGATGATACTGTGAGTGCATATCGCCTGACTTATACGAAATTAGACAGGAATGGTAATGTTTTGATTGACAACAAATTTTTTGGATTTGGTTATCGACCAACAATGATTGCTGATCAAAGTCAAAATATTCATATGGTTTATGCTGACCATACGGGTCCCGGTATCAGCATTAAATATCTGAAACTCGACCAGGATGCTAATATACTTGTTGGACCCAAGACGCTTAGCATACATGAAGACAACTTTTGTCCACATATGGCAATGGATTCTTTGCAATATTTACATGTTGTGTGGCAAACGGATTCATCGGGAATATTTCCAATTATATATGCGAAACTGGACGCACTCGGTAATTTTATTATTCCACCAATGCAGATAGTTTATCCCCCTTATACTGTCCGAGGTGGCGGTATGCCCCGAATTGCGGTTGATTCCAGTAATAAACTTCATCTTGTTTGGGTGGATGACCGATTGAATCCACTCGTTTCTACAGACATTTTTTATAAGCGGGGTGAGAATGAAAATACTGTTGAAGAAGCAGCACAATTAAAAACACCAAACCTTCCTTTGATTACTGTTTTCCCAAATCCCTTTTCAAAGCTGATAAAAATCAGCTTTGGCAAAGCGCAAGGAGCAAAGAGCACAGGGTTAAAAATCTACGATGCTACAGGAAGATTGGTTCGTTCTTTTCCGATTATTAATCTGTGTAATCCAAATAAATCTGTGGTTTCTGTGTATTGGAACGGCACTGACAATTCAGGCAATCACCTTCCTGCTGGTGTTTATTTCATATGTCTTTCTAATTTCACAGATGCACAGTCAGTTCCTGTAGTCTTGTTAAAAAATTAAGATTTACTGATTAAAGATTTTACAGATTTAACAATTGCAAGACAGCCAAACATTATAAAATAGGTTTCTACGGGTATTCTGTATCTTATTAATCCTACATGGGTAATTATATAAATACCTGAAATGAAAAAGATAACCAGGATAATTAATAATGTGTCTTTTATAAGTTTGCGGCTTAATGACATTAATATGCCTAACAAACCTAAGATAAGTACTGGAACATAAAAAATAATAAGCATTGTTTTATATTTTATAACATCCTTTGATGCATTGATTTCTGAAGGCGCAAACCACCAAAAGTAGTAACATTTTTTTAAGAGTAATTTTAGAAACTTGGTAGGATTCTGTTTTATGAATTTTATTCCTTGATTTAAGAAAAATTTTGAATGTTCGATTTCACGTTTTTCTCGCAAGTCCCTTTTGATTCTTCTCGGAAGGGTTTGGTCCATAAGTACAAAATTGCCTTGTTTGATTGAGTATACCTTATAATAATCAGTCCCGGTTGCATTCGGGTTGTTACCAATCCAGAAATTTATTCCGAATTGAGTTGTTACAGGAATAATATGGTGATGGACTGAATAGTTTCTAATGGTCCAGGGCATTAATATTATTAAAGATGTTATAATGATAAGAGACAGGTCTTTTAGCGAAACCTTTCTTTTTATAAAATGCCAGATTATTATGGCAGGAAAGATTGTCAAAGCCAGGGGATTACATAAGATTGATAAACCGAATATAATCCCGGGCAAAATTTTTGAGATTAGATTATCTTTTTTTATTTTAAAAATTAGCAAAATTGTTAGACTCAACAAGAATATGAAGAATGTCGTAGGTGTTAGTTTTGCACAATAGTATATTAAAGGTGGATATAGGGTTATTCCAATAGACGTCAGAACAGCAGCAGATTTATTGAATAAAAATAAAGCAGTTCTGTAAAAAATCAGTATAATTAATGAAGACAAAAATGCCTGAATAAATTGAATTATAATAAATACCCAGTTCTTTTGTCCAAGATTGTAAAATACAGAAAGAAAATAAGGATATAAAGGTGCGTGGCTTGAAGTCAATTCTAATGAACCATTAAATTCGGTTGTGCGTGCATAACCATTACCTTCTACCAGGTTTCTTGCAATCTCGCCATACTCCCAGTCATTTGGATTAATATAACTCTTAGAGACAAAGATAAAGCCAACCCTTATAATAAAGCCAATAATAAACAGTATGATTATGAATTTCGGAAGTTTTAAAGAATTGTTTTTTGACATTGATATATTATATTTTTTTATTGTGCAAAAGTCAATACACAGATTACACAGATTTATATATAAACACAAATTTCACAGATGAAAGTCAATACACAGATTACACAGATTTATATATAAACACAAATTTCACAGATGAAAGTCAATACACAGATGGCAAGGTGACCAGGAGACAAGGGGACAAGGAGACAA
>JAGMEL010000110.1 GCA_023128195.1 Caldifarciminota bacterium
AAACCAGAAAAACCAAATAAAACAGAAGACATCTCACATTTGTTCGATACACTGAAATCTGCAGCTCAATCGGAGATTAAGGAATATTTCGTGTACGTTTCGGTTCTTGCTTTTTTTGATTTTTAGGTTATAATTCCCCGGATGCAAAATTTGAGGATGGTTATCGAATATGACGGTACTGATTTTCATGGCTGGCAGTATCAACCGAATAAAAGAACCGTTCAGGGTGAAATTGAAGATGCTCTAAAAAGATTTTTTAACGTAAAAATAAGGATTGTTGGTGCCGGCAGAACTGATTATGGCGTTCATGCACTTGGTCAGGTAGCAAATTTCCAGACCTCGTCCAATCAAAATCTTCAGCGAATAAAAAAAGGGATAAATGCACTAACGGGTAATGATATATATATTAGAAATATTGATCGGGTAGATGATGATTTCCATAGCAGATATTCTGCAAAAACAAAAATATATCACTATCACATAATTTTAGAGCCATTACCCCTTAAGATGAGATATAATTGGTTTAGTAAATATCGATTGGACTTATCTAAAATGAAAAAAGTTATACCATATATATTGGGGGAACATGACTTCAAGATATTTTCTGTTAAAAATGGTAAAGAAAATACAATCTGCACAATTTATAATTTAAACTTGACAGAAGATAATTTGCATATTATAATAAAGGTTGAAGGTGATAGATTTTTGAGAAAGATGATCCGCGGAATCGTTGGTTTTATGCACGACGTGGGGCGAGGAAGATATTGTTTGGGTAATGTGAAGGACGTTTTTAACGGTAAAATAAAAGATATTTATTTTGCCCCTTCACATGGTCTGTGTTTGGTAGAGGTTAGGTATTGAATTGGTTAGCTTGGGTGCGGATTTATGAATCGGTGACCGGGGGACAGGAAGACAAAGAGACCTGGAGACAAGGGGACAAGGAGAACAAATAAAGATGGAATATAGGGCTTGAGTTTAGATGCGGGATTCTTTATTCAAGTTTCTAAACCCTTACCCATTGACCATTTGTTAAAGGAGGTTTAATGAAATTATATCTTGATACAGCAAATATTGATCAGATCAGAGAGATTGCCGATTGGGGTGTGCTCGATGGCGTTACTACTAACCCCAGCTTAATGGCAAAAGAAAAAGGTGATTATAAGAAAATTCTGAAAGAGATTTGTGATATTGTTAAAGGGCCTGTAAGCGGTGAAGTCATAAGTTTAGAAAAAGATGGTATGATTAAAGAAGCACGAGATTTGAGTGAAATAAGCAAGCATGTTGTTATAAAAATACCCTGTACTGTAAATGGTTTAAAGGCAACAACGGTTTTAGCAAAACAAGGAATAAGAGTAAATATGACCCTTGTCTTTTCTCCTAACCAGGTGCTCCTGGCAGCAAAGGCTGGTGCATCGTTCATTAGTCCGTTCCTTGGCAGACTCGATGATATTGGCAATCCTGGGATTAATCTGGTGTATGATGGTATGGATATATTGAACAATTATGATTTTAATAGCGAAATGATATTTGCATCGGTCAGGCATCCTGAGCACGTTAGACAAGCAGCCCTGGCAGGCGTGCATATTGCCACAGTTCCGTACAAGATTTATAAACAGTTGATTAAACATCCCCTTACCGATGTGGGAATTGAAAGATTTTTAAGGGATTGGCAGAATAGATGAAAAAACGGGACATATTATTCATTCTTTTCGGCATAATATTTACCATTTTTGCGGCAAAATTATATAATGTGTTAAAACCTGAGCCAGTCCATTATTACTCTGATAATATCAGATTAATCAACCTTAATGATGAAATTTTAAAACAACGAGCCAATGCAATAGTATTAGCTTCACAAAAAGTAAGTCCATCTGTTGTGTCCATTACAGTTATTCAGACGAAAATCGTCGCTACTTCTCCATTTTTCTCTCCTTTTGCCGATGAATTTTTCCGTGATTTTTTTAGAGATTTTACCCCGGAATACTACACCAAGAAAAAAATTAAGAATCTTGGTTCTGGTGTTATCATTTCTGCTGATGGATATATTTTAACGAATGAGCATGTAATATCAAGTGCTACAGATATAAATATAACATTACCAGATGGCAGACAATTTAAGGGAGAGATAATAGCATCAGACCACTCCCATGATCTAGCATTGCTCAAAATTGATGCAAAGGATTTACCCTATGCTGAGCTGGGTATCTCTGGTGACCTGATGATTGGCGAATGGGTAATTGCTCTTGGTAATCCTTTTGGTTTTCTCTTAGAGGATACAAGACCTACGGTAACCGTTGGAGTGATCTCCGCACTCAATCGATCAATAAAATCAACCCAAGATGACAGAATCTTTAAGAATATGATACAGACTGATGCAGCAATAAACCCTGGTAATTCAGGAGGACCATTAGTGAATATTCTGGGACAGGTAATAGGAATTAATACAGCTATCTTCAGTTCTGGTGGCGGTTCAGAGGGAATTGGTTTTGCGCAACCAATTAATGATGTTAAGAAGTTCATCAAAGAAACAAAAAAATTCGGTAAAGTGAGAATCCCCTGGATTGGTTTATGGGTTCAGGATATTACACAAGAGATTGCTGAATCAATGGGAATTGGAACATCTGGTGTATTAGTTAATCATATAGATATTGGAAGTTCCGCCCAGGAATCTGGAATAAAAGAAGGAGACAGGATTATTTTTGTGAATGATAATGCAATTACCAGTGTTTCAGATTGGAATAGATTTGTATCGAATGTTTTCGTTGATGACCAATTGGACATTAAGTTATTTCGCAAAAGAAAGTCAATAAAAGCGAGTCTTCTTGTTAAAGAATTTAGGCAATCTGTCGAAGATGAAAAATCGACAGGTGTATATGGAATATACGTAGAGAATATTAATTATCGACTTAAAAAGCAATATAATCTTCGATACAATGAAGGTGTGGTTGTAATGAAAGTCGAACCTAATGGCATTGGTAAAAAACTGGGACTCAGACCTGGTGATGTGGTATTACAGATAGGGAAAGTGCGCGTCAGAAACAAAAAAGATTTTCAAAAAGCCTTTCAGACTTCACGGGATATTAATTTTATTATTGATCGTAACGGAATGATTGTTCAGTTATACTTAGGACAGTAATGCGAATAGCGCGAATAAATGCAAATAGCACGAATAAATTAAGTTGTATTCGTGTAAATTCGTGTATTAACATTCGTGACATTAGTGGAGAAAATAACCATGATTAAACGTTATAAAACAAAGGAAATGTCGAATATATTTAATGATGAGTATAAATTAAAAAAATGGCTTTTTGTTGAAAAGGTTGCGGCTGAGGTTGAAGAAAACACTGGTATTATCCCAAAGGGACTCAGTAAGAAACTTTCGAATATCATAGTTAAACCGGAAAGGGTGTATGAAATTGAGAAAGTAACAAACCATGATGTAATTGCCTTTTTACAAGCAGCAAGAGAAAAATTGGGTAAAGAAGGAAAGTGGTTACACTTTGGACTCACCTCATATGACCTTGTTGATACTGCCTTTGTGTTAATTATTATTGAAGGTGTTGATATCATCCTCAATGAGGTTAAAAAGTTACTCAAAATACTTAAGAGGATTTCATCGAAATACAAAAACACACCACAGATGGGTAGAACCCACGGTGTGTTTGCCCAACCGATTACATTTGGTTATAAGGTTGCGTCGTGGTATGAAGAAATAAACAGGTCGCACCGGCGTTTAATAAAAGCAAAGGAAGAGATATCTTATGGTAAATTGTCAGGAGCAGTAGGTACCTATACAATGTTATCTCCGGCAATAGAAAAAAAAGTAATGAAGCGATTGGGATTGAAACCAGAACCTGTATCGACCCAGGTTCTACCCAGGGATCGATTTGCATTTTTACTTTCAAATTTAGTACTTTATGCATGTGCGCTCGAACGTATTGCAACCGAGATAAGAAATCTCTCACGTACTGAAATCAATGAGGTGACAGAGCCATTTACAAAGGGGCAAAAGGGCTCTTCTGCCATGCCACACAAAAAGAATCCGATTATTTGTGAACGAATATCTGGCATGGCAAGGGTATTACGTGGTTATTTGATTCCTGCATATGAGAATATAAATCTTTGGCATGAAAGGGATATAACAAATTCCTCAGTGGAAAGAATTATTTTTCCGGACAGCTTTCATATAACACATTACATTACATTGAAGATGTTATGGGTTTTAAAAGGTTTAAATGTTTATCCTGAACAGATGCTGCGTAATATTAATACCAGCTTTGGAGTCTATGCATCTCAGAATTTGATGAACAAATTAGTGAAAAAAGGCATGGATCGGGGAGATGCATATAAATCAGTACAGTCCCTATGTTTTAAGACGATCAAAACGCAAACCGAGCTAAAGGAAACTACTTTAAACAATAGAAAAATTAAGATATACCTTAGTAAAAACGAAATAGAAAAGATTTTCGATTTAAAATGGTTTCTGAGGAACATAGTTAGATAACGCAGTATCATCCAGCCCTTTATTAAAAGGGCTGGATTCGCAGTACCACCCCGACTTTGTCGGGATTTGCAGTATCATCCCGTCCTTTTTCAAAGGAGCGGGATTCGCAGGAAACGCATTTTAAGGCGAGCCCTGTTAAATACAGTAATTTTTGTATCTTTAACCAAAATAATTTAGTTGTCAAACTTATCTCCCTTGTATAGCATAAATCCTTTTTTTATTTAACGGGGCGAGCGCAGCGATACTGCGAACGTAGTGATCCTGCGAGCCCTGTTAAATACAAGAATTCTTGTATCCTTAACCAAAATAATTTAGTTGTCAAACTTATCTCCCTTGTATATCGTAAATCATTTTTTTTATTTAACGGGGCGAGTGTAACGATCCTGCGTATTAATATTGTTGACTTCATTTAGAAAATCAATATAATAATTCATGGATATATTCAAAAAATGTGAAGTAATAGTTAATGAAGTTAACCGAGCACATGATCTGGAAATTTATCCATTTTTTACGCCTATAGAATCCGTTCAGGACCACCGGGTGATGATTAATGGCAGGGAGTTCATCATGATAGGGTCTAATGGCTATTTAGGCCTTGCTGCAGATCTACGGATTAAAGAGGCAGCAATCAATGCCATTAAAAAATATGGTTCAACTTGCTCTGGCTCAAGGTTTCTTAACGGTACTCTGGATATCCATGTTAAATTGGAAAATGATTTAGCTGAATTCTTTGAAAAGGATAATGCTATTGTTTTTTCAACAGGGTTTCAGACAAATTTAGGAATTATATCTTCAATAAGTGTTAAGGATGATTTTCTCATAATTGATCGCCAGGACCATGCGTCAATTATTGATGGCTGTCGTTTGTCCTTTGCTGATATCAAGAAGTTTAGGCATAATGATATGGAAGATTTAGAAAGGATTTTGAGTACCTTGCCAGAAAATCGAGGCAAATTGATTATTGTTGATGGTGTGTTCAGTATGGAAGGTGATCTTTCAAATTTACCTGAAATAGTGCGTTTGAAAAAGAAATATAATGCTCGTCTTCTTGTCGATGATGCCCATGGTATAGGTGTACATGGGGAAAAGGGCAGAGGTATATGCGAACAATTCAATCTTCTTAATGAGGTTGATATGATTATGGGAACATTTAGTAAGGCATTTGCGTCTTTAGGTGGTTTTGTTGTTGGCGATAAGGATGTGATCACCCATATTAAACACACGGCAAGGTCATTAATATTTTCTGCGAGTATGATTCCAGCCTCAGTTGCAAGTGCCCAGATGGCATTAAATATAATAAAAAGCGAGCCTGAACGACGTAAAAAATTATGGAATATAACCCAAAAAGTACTTGAAGGTTTTAAAAAAATTGGTTTGGATACTGGTAAGAGTGAATCAGCCGTTATTCCTGTTATTATTAAAGAAGATGATAAATGTTTTGGATTCTGGAAGATGCTCATGGCTAATGGTATTTTTACCAATCCTGTTATTTCACCGGCAACACCTCCAGGTCGAGCATTAATCCGCACCAGTTACATGGCAACTCACACAGACGAAGATATTAATATTGTATTGGATGTATTCAGTCGTTGTGCTAAAGAATTTGGTTTGGGTAATAAATGATAAACGTAATTTCCGTTAAAACCGAGAAAGAATTCAAGACATTTGTTAATTATCCGTATCAGTTATATAAAAAGAACCGTTACTGGGTACCTCCTTTAAAGCGAGATATTTATCACTTATTTGATAAAAATAAGAATCCGTTCTGGGAACATGCTGAAAGGGAGTTCTTTATAGCATATCGCAATAAAAATATTGCCGGAAGAATCTGTGCTATTGTAGATTATAACTTTATCGAATTTTGGAATGAAAAAATCGGATATTTTGGTTTCTTTGAATGTGATAATGATGAAGAGGCAGCGTGCGCCCTATTTGATCATGTAAGACTATTTCATAAGGACAAAGGGATGACTAAGTTCATTGGTCCACTGAATCCTTCAACTAATGATGAATGCGGACTTCTTATTGAGGGATTTTATTCACCACCATTTATAATGATGCCGCACAATTACGAATATTATTTACAACTATGTGAAAAGGCAGGACTTGTAAAGGCAAAAGATCTAAATGCTTTTTATGTGGATTCAAAAGATGCGCCATTGGAATATCTCGAAAGGTTATGTTCAATTGTCCGCAGAAGAATACAGGACATCAAGGTAAGACCTGTCAACCTCAATGATTTTGCAAACGAGGTCAAAAAGATTAAAGAAGTTTATAACGATGCATGGAGTCGCAATTGGGGGTTTGTGCCCGTGACTGATGCAGAATTTGATGCACTTGCCAAGACTCTTAAACCTCTGGTTATTCCTGAACTTGTAACAATTATTGAAATTGACGATGTTCCAGTTGCAGTTTCACTCACTTTACCTAATTACAATGTAGTACTGAAAAAATTGAACGGACGCCTTGGACCGATTGAGATGTTAAAATTCCTTTACTACAAGAGAAAAATTAAGGAAGGAAGATTACTGATAATGGGAGTGCGTAAGAAGTATCGAAAGATGGGTTTGGAATCTCTTTTATTTTTTGAATCCTTCAGGGCTGCGCAGAAACTCGGTTATATTGGTGGTGAGCTGTCCTGGACACTTGAAGATAATCATTCAACCAATAACACAATCATAAAAATGGGCGGCAAAATATACAAAAAATACCGTATATATGAAGGAACAGTATAGAAAGACTGGTATATTGGTATGGGTTTTGATGCGTCAATCAGCGTAAAAGGAGAGTAATATGGCAAAATATAAAATCGCCTGGCTTCCAGGCGATGGTATAGGTAAGGATGTTCTTGACGCTGCTAAGATTGTATTAGATAAACTCGAACTCGATGCTGAATATCTACACGGAGATGTTGGCTGGGAATTTTGGTGTAAGGAAGGA
>JAGMEL010000111.1 GCA_023128195.1 Caldifarciminota bacterium
AAACACGAACTGGCAAGTTTTGCATCATCATAATAAAACTCATAAAAATCCCCTACGCGGAACAGAAGCAAAGCATTCTTATGTTTATTTTTTATTCTCTGATACTGCTCAAGAAGAGGAGTAAGCTGCATAATTAGATACGCAGGATCGTCCGCCTGAGGCGGACTTGCAGGATCAACCCGCCAAAAAACATGGCGGGTCTTGCAGTATCATTCTGCCATTACAATCGGCAGAACTCGCAGGATCGTCCCTTCGGGACTCGCTCAATAAACTCTTTGCGAGCCCTGTTAAATACAAGAATTCTTGTATCTTTAACCAAAATAATTTAGTTGTCAAACTTATCTCCCTTGTATATCATAAATCCTTTTTTTATTTAACGGGGCGAGCGAAGCGATACTGCGTCTATTGTTTACCCCGTTAAATAATATTTTAGTGAACAAATAATTTTTATCCCTATGCATGTATTTAACGGGCGAATGAAATGATACTGCGAGCTTGTTTCGAGAGTTTTCGAGAAACAAAGTGATACTGCGTTATTACTAGTATCCTTTGACGACATTCCCTTTTATTTCCAGTGAGTCGAGTTTAAGGGAAAATGTCCGGGCTTGTTCTATGGTGGAAAACCGACCAACCCATACCCGGTAATAAATCTTGCCCTTGACCAACGCATCGACAATACGCGTATCAAACCCTTTTTCCTTCACCTCTCCTGCATACTTTTCAGCATTGGCTCTATTTCTATAGGACCCTATCTGGATTGTAAAATATTGTTTGGTACCAGTACTTGGCTTGGTTGGAATAATACTTGCTGCCCGTTCGCTCCATACTGATTTTGGGAATGTAGCCTGCAGATTCTCCAGAACACCTATGCCCTTCTTCTTTAAACCACTACTCATGTATGAAATACCCAGCCAGAACAGAACTTCGTCCTTCAAATTTGTATCCGGGGTTTTCCGTAATAACTCGTTTAGTATTGCAATTGCATTTTCATAATTTTCAATGGCAATATTGATCTTGGCGATTTCTAAGTAAGATATGCTTGTATAGCGCGATTGCGGGTAATTGCTTATTACCTTTTTGTAATATGATAGTGCTGAATCCGGTACAATTGTTAAACGTCCCAAATAGTAATATGCTTCAGCAATGCGGGGATTACTTTTATCTCTTATGACTTCGCTAAATATTTCACGCGCACGCTCAAACTGATATGAGTTGAACAGCCTTATTGCCTCATTAATATCCTGCGCGCTAAGGAACAGAGGAATTATAAGTAAGACAAAAATGATTCTACTGCGTGGCATTTTGGACATAGGAATGAAAATTTTCCTGTATTAAATCCACATTTTCTACATTTAAATTTCTCGTGGCTCACAGTACTTTCTATTTCTGCAATCTTTTCCTTTAAGAATTCATCGTCAGTACTTGCCTTGAGTAAATGTAATTTGGATAAAATACTTTTTGGAAATATATCGGCTAACTTGTAATATACCTCTTTCGCTGTCTCAATATCATTTTTCTTTTCATATAAGTCAGCAAGAGCAAAACCCACTGTGAAATTTTTTGGGTTCTCATAGAAAATCTTCTCGTATATAGGAATGATTTCATCAAATTGTTTAAGCTCAAAATAGACCTTCTCAAATTTGACGATAATTAAAAAGGCATAATCAGGATGTCGTGTAATAATTTTATATAGGTATTCTTTGGCTTTTTTTATTTCGCCCTTCTGTTCAAAATGATTGGCAAGATAGAATAAAGCAGTCAGCGAATTCGCTGAAATCTTTAATGCTTTTTTAAATAGATTAATTGCTTCTTTTTCTTCATCAGAATTCTCGTCCGTTAGATTTTTTAATCTACCGTTAGCAACTGACGCATAATAAAATGCATGCCGCTTGTCATCCTTTGGTTTAAACCCACCCTCTTCATACAGGGCAATACAATCACCATAGTTTTCCATATCTTCATAAACCCTGAGAACCAATTCACGTGCATATTTATCTTTCTTATCAATCTTTAATATTTCCTTTAAGAATGCTATTGCTTTGTTATGTCTACTCGTATCGAGCAGGTCATTTACCAAAGCATAATACACCTTTTTCTCCTCATCTCTTTTCAGTGTGGGCCGTACTGTGAGTGACTGATGAATCTGAATCGCCCTTGAAACATCTCCTCTTTTTCTGTATAAATCACCTAATCTAATATATGCATCGATAAGATTACTATCAATGCTAACCGCCTCTTTAAACTTTTTCAACGCTGTATCTTCATCGTTTTCCAGTAAAGCGACCAGCGCCTTAATATACGGACCGTACCCGGTTACTTTTTCCTGTTTTCGATAAAAATAAAGATAAAGAACAAGGGCAATGAGTGCTACAACAATAATTATCAACAATGTCATTTCTCCTCCTCAAATGGGAAATTCCGCAGGGCATCAAGTTCTTTTCGTAAAATCCTATTTTCTTTACGCATCTTGTATAGGTTACTCCTTAATACAATTTCATCAGCAAGAGCAAAAATAACAACAAAAACTGAACCGGCAATGAATGCATAAAAACAGACCATGGCGAGTGGGATATCAAATATCTTCTGGCCAAAGATATCTAAATCCACTTTTGTCTGAGAATTAAGCACCATAAAGCCAATCATAAAACCGATGACAATAATAACAAAAATTAATCCCAAAAATCGCATTAAACCTCCTTTCTAATCATATACATAATATAATATTTGTCAACAAGCAATTTACAGAAAAAATAAACAGTAGTCAGAAGACAGTATAACAGTAACCATACTAACTATTATCTACTATCTACTATCTACTGCCTACTGCTTACTACCTACTACCTACTATCTTTTCTCCACTGCCTACTTGACTCTTTGATTTTGTTGGCTATCATATCATATGGATAAAGAACGGGATTTCTTTTTAAAGAAAACAATAGGTGTTTTATACGGCGGATGGTCATCAGAAAGGGAAATCTCTATCGGCTCGGGAAAGTGTATTATCAAATCTCTCAAAAAACAGGGTTTTAAAGTAAAGGCAATTGATGTTAATAAAAATTTCATAAGAAAACTAAAAGGTATAGATGTTGCTTTCATTGCCCTGCACGGCAATCCTGGTGAAGATGGAACAGTCCAGGGTATTCTTGATTTTTTAGAAATTCCCTACACGGGCTCTGGTGTTATCGGCTCAGCAGTTGGAATGGACAAAGTAATATCAAAGTATTTATTCAATGCGCATGGAATTCCTATACCTGAATTCTATTATGAAGAGAATATAGATATTAACGAAATTATCACAAAACTGGATCTACCAGTTGTAGTAAAACCTCGTGCTGAAGGCTCAAGTGTTGGAATTACTATAGTGGAAACCAAAACCGATTTAAAGAAAACAATAAGGAGGACACAACGTAAATTTAAAGAACTGTTGTTTGAAAAATATATTCCAGGAATGATGGCAACGTGTGGTATAATAAATGACACGCCTTTGCCAATTCTTGAAATTGCACCAATTAAACGGAAATTTTATGATTACAAATCAAAATATACAGAAGATATGACCGAGTATATTGTTCCGGCACGAATTCCTGAGCAAAAATATAAAAAGGTCCAGGATTATGCACTGGCTGCGCATGGGGCAATTGGTGCTTGCGGCTTTTCGAGGGTAGACTTTGTTCTGGATAAAAATCACAATCCTTATGTATTAGAAGTTAATACTATCCCCGGTCTTTTGTCTGGTTCGAATCTTCCTCTTGAGGCAAGGGCAATGGGCCTTACATATGACGATTTAATCTTTGAAATTCTAAAGACATCCCTGGAAAGATTCTAAACAGTGCCAGAATGATTCACGGGATAGAAGAATTTTTTACAAGAAAAATAGGGGGAAATATTTATGATGATAATCTCTCCACGATTATTAAAAAACGATAATACAAAAAGAATGTTGGATAGATTATCTTCAGACATAAGACGGCAGATTCTTTACTACTATATGCTATAAGCCATCTGCCATTAGCCAAGAAGGGTTATGCCCTTCTTTAAAAGGAGGTTTGTATGTTTATATTTGGTATACTCATCATTGTTGTTATGTTTATCTTCAGGTCTGCCTATAAAGTCAAACCTGAAGATATGCGCATTGAGGATAAACTAAAGGTCCGCACTTTTGTCACGCTCGGTGCCAGTGTTCTCGGTGGAATTATGATTATCGGTTCTCTTCTTCGCATTGTGCCAGCTGGTTCAGTCGGCGTACAGGTCCTGTTTGGTAAGGTGCTCACTAAATCAACACTGTCAGAAGGGTTGAATATTGTTAATCCTTTTATCACTCTCGAAATCATGACTGTCAGGACACAGGCATATACGATGTCAATAGCAACTGAAGAAGGACAAAGATATGGGGATGACGCAATTACATCTCTCACAAAAGACGGTTTGGAAATTGCCATGGACCTGACTGTCTGGTTTCACTTGGACTCGCCAGAAGCAGCAATCGTCTTTCAGAAAATCGGAAAGGACTATGTAGCAAAAATCGTGCGACCGGCAGCCCGTACCGCAATCAGGAATACTACTGTTAAATACAATGCGGTTGAGATATACTCGGAAAAGCGCGAAGAAGTACAGACAGAAATAAACAAACAACTGGAACAGGATTTAGATGGACGGGGAATTGTGCTGGAAAAGGTGCTTTTAAGAAATATCAAACTGCCTGCAAAGGTAAAGAATGCAATCGAGGCTAAACTCGAGGCTGAACAGGATGCACAAAAAATGGAATTTGTTCTGTTAAAAGAGATCAAAGAAGCCGATAGGAAAAAGATCGAAGCAGGAGGAATTGCTGCAGCACAGAGGATTATTGCCCAATCATTGATCGGTGAGAGAGGACGGGCTTATCTATCATGGAAATACCTGGAAAATCTCAAAAACCTTTATCAGTCACCCAATAATACTATTGTTATCGCACCCTATGACAAGAGCTTTATACCATTGCTGCAGATTAAATAGAACTATTTCCATCTGAAAAAGGCTTAAGAGGGCTAAAAAAACCGATTATCATCCTTGTTAGATTATAGTCTAGGAGTAAAATGGAGTTTGCAGCGAAGAAAGTATTTGCGACAACATTGTTTACTGATATAAGACACTTCAATAAAATTGTTAATATTCTATCATTGGAAGAGACCCATGCATTTCTGAACGACTGTTATGCACCGATTGTTGAAATAGCTATTGATCATGATGGAACGATTGATAAATTTATCGGCGATGCAGTAATGATCGTATTTGGCGCGCCGGTCACTCATGAAGATGACCCAATCCGGGCAGTAAAATGCGCTCTGGATATACAGAAAAGGATTGAGGAGATTAATGTTAAATGGAGAAACCTATTGAATTTTCTTGTGGAAATTGACATAG
>JAGMEL010000112.1 GCA_023128195.1 Caldifarciminota bacterium
TCAAAGTCCGTAAGAGGAATACTAAACGGTTTGACCGCATAAACTACAAACTCATGCACAACCAACAAATCACCCCTGCGGAAGAGCAACTGTTTATACAGGAGATGATTAACAGCGACAATCTCTATTCCTATATCGCAGACCACGGGCAAGAATATGATTACTTCATATTCATTCCCTATATGTTCGGAACAACGTATTATGGCTCAAAAATATACCCGGAGAAGTCCTTTTTGATACCCTGCCTCCATGATGAGAGCTATGCATACATGAGCATTTATAAAGATATGTTTGAAAATGCAGCAGGCACCATCTTTCTTTCCGAACCCGAAAAAGAGCTGGCAAACAAGTTGTTTAATCTCAGTGCTAAACAAATGGTTTCGGGGGGAGGCATTGAAACTGACATTGCATTTGACTCCAAAAGGTTCAGAGAGAAATACAGCATAACCGATAAATTCATCTTGTATGCAGGCAGGCGTGAGCTCGGTAAAAATGTGCCGCTTTTAATCGATTATTTTTGCAAATACAAGGAAAACAACGATCGCAACCTAAAACTCATTTTAATCGGCAGCGGAGTTGTTGAGATACCAAGGAAATACAAAACTGAGATAATAGATCTGGGCTTTATTCCAAAACAAGACAAATACGATGCATACGCTGCTGCAACCATATTGTGCCAGCCATCAGTAAACGAGAGTTTTTCCATTGTCATTATGGAATCATGGCTGTGCGGCACGCCAGTATTGGTGCATGCCGACTGTGCGGTGACAAAGTATCACTGCATCCAAAGCAATGGTGGGCTTTACTTTAGCAATTACGAAGCGTTTGAGGAATGTATCAAATTTTATATCGCTAATCCTGAACTAAGCAATAAAATGGCAGAAAACGGTAAAACATATGTTAAGGATAATTACAATTGGGATAAGATTGTTGACATGTACAAAGCATTTTTTGAGGGGGATTGAAAATGAAGATACATCAAATACTACCCACGATAAGCCCGGGAGATGCAATCGGTAATGACGTTATTGAAATAAGGAATATTCTGCGAAAATGGGGTTATAAATCGGATATCTATGCCCAAAATATCCATCCAGAGATGTCTAAAATTGCAAAGAAATACATTGCCTACAAAAAAGTCTCTTCAAAGGATAATATCTTGATATTTCATTTTTCAATTGGCTCAGAAGTATCGGATTTTGTTAAAACACTGCCTGATAAGAAGATTATGATATATCACAACATTACACCTCACAAATATTTTATTGGAATCAACGACTATCTGGCAATTTTATTAAAAAACGGAAGAAATGAACTTAAATCATTTGCAGGAATTACCGATTTAGCTTTGGGGGATTCGGAGTATAATAGATTGGAACTGGAAGAACTCGGATTTGGAAATACGGATGTGCTGCCAATATTAGTGGATTTTGAGAAGTATGATAATCCAAATTATAAACTGTTAGAAAGATATGAAGATGACTGTGTAAACATTTTGTTTGTAGGACAAATATCTCCACACAAAAGACAAGGTGATATTATAAAAGCGTATTATTACTACAAACACATAAATCCAAGGTCAAGATTGTTTTTAGTAGGAAATTATGAAAGGTCTGAGAGGTATTATGAACAATTGCAAGAACTGACGAGGAGGTTAAAGTTAAAAGATGTTTATATCACGGGCATGGTTGGCTTTAAAGATATGGTCGCATATTACAAATTAGCAGATATTTTCCTTAGCATGAGCGAGCATGAGGGATTTTGTGTACCCCTGTTGGAAAGTATGTTCTTTGACATTCCAGTTATAGCTTATAATTCAACGGCGATACCATATACCTTAGGTGATTCAGGAATTTTAATAAAGGAAAAGAATTACGAAGAAATTGCAGAAATGATTAATCTTTTAGTTGAAGATACTGAATTAAGGATTAGAATTATTAAAAAACAAAACGAAAGATTAAAGGAATTTGATAAGGAGAAAGTGAAAAATAAATTTTGGGGAATAATAAAAGGAGTGATGCAATGACATCTAATAAAAAACTAAGACTATCCAAATCGCTTTCTTTAAGTGAAATCGAGGACTTATATGAGAATAAAGTTTTAAAACAAGAATTTTACAC
>JAGMEL010000113.1 GCA_023128195.1 Caldifarciminota bacterium
CCAGCATTGTGTCACATGCTAAAAAAACATCGCCGAACCTTCCGCCGCCAAGCCAGTCTATGATCTCGTATTTACCGAGTTTTTTAAGAAGCATATTAAACCTCGCTACGCTCGGCTAAATCCCAAATTCCAAGCACCAAAACCCAAATAATTTTCAATCCCCAATATTTAAACTTCTTTTTTTGTAGCAATGTTTGGAATTTGGATCATTAGAATTTGCCTGCTTTTTGAGATTTGTGATTTGAAATTTATTCATATCAAGCATTTGTCTTTTGCTACTCCGAGATGAAATATTTCAATAGTTCTACCAAGTTCTATTCTGGGAAGGCTGAGAAATGTATTATTTCATCTTGATAGAGCAATGCTTGTCCTGAATAGCCATTGCCCTTGATTTCTACATTACTATTTCGTTTTTTAACTCCCTTTTTTCTTAAGGTGTTAAGGATACTTGTTAAATAATTTTTTACATCAGGTTGGTTTCCCCTTTTCTTTTGATATTCTATAGCATCCAGGGCATAGCTTCTAATTAATTTAGTTTCGAATTTCCGATAAATATTTGGATTCTGAAAAATATCGCAACCAAGTATGCGATTGCCCGCAGCACCGATAAAACCAATAGTATTATGGTTTATGCTTTTGAAGTCTTCAACATAGCGCAAAATTTCTTCTTCCAGATTATTGTAAATATCATGCATGGATGAAGTTGTCGATATCGTTCTGGTTACTGCTAATTTTCTGTTGAGTTCATTCCATACAGTTTGTTGAATGTTAGTCTTTTTGTGAAGGCTCTTAGCCAAGATTGAGCGTAGTTGTGGATAAGAACAATAACCTGTTCTAAACCCACCGATTTCGTCCCACCGTCCTTCTTCCACACAGATTACAGGGATATTTTTAGATGAATTTGCCTCGACGAGATTTGATTGAGCAATAATTCGATTCTGCAATGAACCTGTTATCTCTTCGCCGTCTAATATTAGCACAGGTATATCACCTTTGTTTTCAAAAATTATTTCGTTAATATCCGGTGTATCGAATTCACTAAAATAGCCTGCATCAGATTTTAATATTTCATCAATTGTTACTGGGTTAAAACTATTTTCATTTCCACCTTCAATCGGGCAGATAATCAAATTTCTCAAAAAAACAGGTTCAGTTATCTTTATATTATCGAATATTCTATTCAATTGGCCACCATATTCTGAAATATCGTACCTCTGACCAATTAGTATACCAAGTCCAATATGGACTTGAACCCCTGACCCGCCAGAAACATTTTCTTGGTACATCAAAGTAGAGTATAATTGTAGTATTAAGAGTAGTATGCATTTGGGGATTGGCAAACGTAGATTCAGCTGCGATTTCAAGGTAATAATACTCAACTCCATTAAGAGGAGTCCATTCGAAAAGAACTATTACAAAATCCCATCCTTGTCCTCCTTGCCCAAAAACATAACCTGTATCATCAGGTGGATATATGGGTTGTGGCGGTTCAGGTGGTGGAATCAGAGAGTCTTCTGGAGGTGCATATTCGTGCGGATCCTTACATCCTGGATTGAGATTAATGCATAGAATAATAATAAAGGCAGATATGATTTTTAATGCTAAAACGAACGGCTTCATTGTTATCTCCTTTATTTAAAACCTACATTTAAACCAAGCTCCTTGTTTCTGGATGCAGAATTGCCTGTAGTATCACGCAATATTTGAAACTTCTTTATTTCTGACCAGTCTGTGAACCATGTCCATAGGTTACTTCCCGCTCTTATTCTAGAAAAATATGTGGGTTTGGTATGATAATACAATATTCCAATTACAGTAGGTGATGACGTTTTTAAACGTCTTTCAAATTCAGGAGAATCAAATGATAAATTCGTATCGATATTAATTTCATAAATTTCCGCATCCTCAATAACACTCCAGTCAAAAGTTACATGAGCACCTATTGTATCAGGACCCTCGTCTGGAATCCAGAAGATTGTATCAGCAAGGGGTAGAGAAAATTCAGGTGGTTGTGGGGGGGGTAGCAACGAATCTACGGGTTTAAATTCCTCGGGATCTTTACATGTTAAATTGAAGGATAGTAAAAAGAATGTAAGCACCAAAAGAGAGAATTTTGTTAATGTTTGATAGACTTTAATATTTTTATTGTGATTCATTTTTCTCTCTTAATTTAAAAATTTATGGTCAGTCCTATCCTTGCTCTTCTTGGCGCAGAGTTTGCATTGATCCAGTCATCAGTATCTTTCATTAATTCTCTATAGGCTAAATAATTTTCATGGGGTGTTATTAGTCCATCATGGTTTATGTCAACAGGAGGGCTGTAGTAAGGGTTGGGAGATCCGTCATCTTTATTTATTGCCACATAGTTTGTAAAATTCCAGGGATTGATTTTGTCCAAAGCAACTAAAGGATAATGCGCTGCGACCTCATATCTTGCATCAAGAAGGTTAATGATTTCCAGATTGGCATTTAAGGAAAGTCGTCCAATCCTGAAGGATTTTGAAATGACACAATCTATCTGTCTCTGGAATTCAAGCCGGAAAATATTTCTTTCTTCATATTTTCCCTCAGGTCCTGGCGGAGTGTACGGAAATCCCTGACCAAAATAACCAAAGAGCAATAATTGTGTTTGTACGGGAAGATTTATTATTCCCTGGATAAAGACTCTGTGCCGCTGGTCAAAATCGAGATCATATTCCTTTGCCTCTGGTGTAAATTCAGGATCTATAATAATATACTGATAGACCTCTTGGGCATAGGAGCTCGTGCCACGCGCCCAGGACAGGGTATACGAAATTTTGCCGGTAAATATTGAATTTGCAAAATCTAAAACTGCTTCAAGCCCTTTGACATTGGCATATTCGATATTTCTGTATTCTACATAATCGTGTGGAAGGGCCTCAACAAATCGTGTGCCAATAAGGTCTTTTATATCTTTGTAAAATGCAGTGAATGTTGCAAGTAGATTATCACGTATTTCTCCTTGTAGCCCGATTTCATAGCTTACTGTTTTTTCCGGTCCGAGTCCAGGATTACCCACGAGTGGAAGGTAACCATCTGCTATAATATATGAGGGAAGTGGTAAGAGATTATAATATCCATATATATAATCGTATAATGGTGGTTGGGCATACCATCCTACATTAGTTCTGAAGAGAAATTTGTCAGTGACCATGAATGAAAAACCAATACGCGGGGAGATCATTATTTTAGGTTCAATCCCGTCAATATCAGGAGAGAAATAATCATACCGACAGCCGATCTTTGCATATAAACCTTCAATATCAATATTATCCTGTAGATAAACAGAATATTCTACAGGGTAATAGTGGTAGTCATCAATAATCGGATTTGAGGTATCACTGCTCAGAAAATAAGTGAAATTGCTAAAATCCTGATATGTATATTCGAATCCTGTTTTTATTTCATGATATTTATGGATCTGCAAGTTAGTGCTTAAATTTGCCTTCATAATCAGCGAAGATTTATCCTGATATTTAGGATAATCACCATCAGAATACGGTACCCTGATATAAATACCAAAAGGATTCTTGTTGTTTATTTGGGGCCATTCTAATGTATGGTAATCACGAAAAGTGTAGTTTTCAAAATGGCTCAGTGATGTTTGTTCTCTTACTCCATAGATCCGAGAGGTATTTATCCTGCTCAGGGTTAGATTGAACAGTTTTCGTGAATCAGGCAGGAAACTTATATTCAAGACCTCAAGATCACTCTCCCTCATATCAGAACGATAGTGATCAAGATTATATTTCCATAGAGAGTTGTAACGGTCAAATTGCGTTCTTGATTTTGCACCACTTAAAGTAAATCTAAATTTTCCTGTAGGTGCAAAAATCCATTTTCCATATAATGAGTAATCGTCTCGCTGTTTATGAGGCAGAATGAAAAGTTTTGGATCCCAGTCATCTGTATGCATTACATCAAAAGAGAAAAATCCTTTAAATCTTCTTGAGACCGGAATATGAATTGAAGATTGATAATTTTCATAGCCAAAATCGTAATAAAGAGGCATAATTCTTTCTGTTTTTGCACAAGCATTTATTTGCAGCACGTCTGAAGGATAAGAGGTTATCAAATTAATAACGCCTGACATAGCTCTGCCGTATTCTGCATCAAAACCGCCGGGCAGGAATATTACTTCATCAATAATTCCCTTTGATATATTGATTGCAAGATCACCAGTCTGGGGATCAATAATTGAAACATTGTCAATCATATATTGAACCTCAGTCGCCCGACCACCACGCACATGGATTGCTGTGTCAGTGCGGGCAACTGCAGCTTGAAATGCCACCAGCCCGATTGCATAGTCAACCGGTAGGTGAGCGATTTCAGTCTTTCTAATAATATAGGTTGTACCAACCATATCTTTTTTTACTGCCGGCATTTCGCTGGTAACGGTTATCGGCGCCATTGCAATGGTTGTCTGTTTAATATTTATCTTTAAACGAGCAGTCTGGTCAATCTCGACAATTACATTTCCAATACGTTTTGTTTGATATCCAATATATGAAACTTCAACCGTATACTTACCAGGAGGAACATTGAGAATGTAAAAATTACCGTTTTCATCGGTGGCAGCACCGATTTCAGTATTCAGGATTATAACATCGGCAAAGGATATTGGTTCTCTTGTATCTTCGTCTTTTACTACGCCTTGAATTTTACCACTAATGCCATTGATTATGATTAGTGCAAATAGCAAATTTATCATCATTCCTCCTTGAAAAGACTGTAACCAAGATTATCATATTTGTCAATATTATGCCATTGTAAACTACAGTGACCAATATTACGGCTAGTGGTCTTTCCATATTGATCTGGATCCCTATTCCCATATATATTATAATATTATTTTCATTAATGTCAATACATAAATTTACAATGGGACTTGATTTTTGCATAAATCTGTTTATAATTACAAAAAAGGAGACAAATGGTACATTATTTTATAACTTCTGAGTCAGTTACTGAGGGACATCCTGACAAGATTTGCGATCAAATATCAGATGCAGTCTTAGATGCAATTCTGGAAAAAGATCCCTTTGGTCGTGTTGCCTGTGAAACACTTGCAACAAGGGGCATGATTTTTGTTGCCGGAGAGATTTCTACTACCTGCTACGTGGAAATTGCAGATATTGTGCGTGCTTTCCTGTATGAGATCGGCTACACAGATTCTGATATGGGTATTGATGCCCATACCTGTGCAGTGATTTCGGCAATTCAGGAGCAGTCAAAAGACATTGCACTGGGGGTTGATATTGGCGGCGCCGGTGACCAAGGCATGATGTATGGATATGCAACTGATGAAACACCCGAACTTATGCCTTTGCCAATAATGCTTGCTCATAAACTTGTTCGCCGACTTGCTGAAATTAGAAGGGCAAATATAGTTAATTATCTCCATCCTGACGGGAAATCCCAGGTGACAGTTGAATATGAAGGGGACAAGCCTAAAAGGATTGACACAATAATTCTATCCGCACAGCATCATATAGATATCAGCAATGAGAAAATTCATTCAGATATAAAAAAACTGGTCATTGATGAAATTATTCCAAAGGAAATGTTAGATAATAATACTAAGATTTTGATAAATCCTACTGGCAAATTTGTTATCGGTGGACCCCAGGGTGATACTGGCATAACCGGACGCAAAATAATGGTTGATACCTATGGTGGTATTGGTCATCATGGTGGTGGTTGTTTTTCTGGTAAGGATCCGACAAAGGTTGATCGTTCTGCATCTTATATGGCAAGGTATGTGGCAAAAAATCTTGTTGCATCCGGTGTTTGTAATAGAGTTGAGGTTTCACTATCTTATGCTATTGGCATTGCTGAGCCGACGTCTATTAATGTAGATACATTCGGGACTGGTAAGGTTGATGAATCAAAACTCGTCTCGATATTAAAAAAACTTTTCGATTTTACTCCTCAGGGAATAATTGACAAATTGAAACTGCACAGGCCGATATATAAACGCACTGCATGTTATGGACATTTTGGTCGCGAAGAGCAAGGTTTTACCTGGGAAGTTTGCGATATGGCAGATGCTATAAAACGCGAAGCTAAACTTAGTTAACTAGTTAATTGGTAAATTAGTTAATTAACGAATTAATTAATCCGTGAATTGTTCCGAAAATTTCATTATTTATATTAAATTAATGATTTTCGAAAAAACATGATGTAGATATTTTAATAAAAAAGGAGAAAAATGAAATTTAATATTAAAGATATCAAACTTGCTTCAGAGGGAAACAAAAAAATTGATTGGGCAGAATCCAAGATGCCGGTACTCAGATTGATAAGGCGGAGATTCAAGAAAGAAAAGCTTTTGAAAAACCGCCGCATAGGTTGTTGTTTGCACGTAACTACAGAAACCGCTAACCTGGTGCGTACGCTAAAGGCTGGTGGTGCTGAAGTTTTCCTCAGTGCTTCTAATCCTTTATCGACCCAAGACTATGTGGCTGCTGCATTGGCAAAGGATGGAATTGGCGTTTTTGCGTGTAATGGCGAATCACGTAGGGAATACTACAAGAATATGGCTCAGGTTTTAAAAAATAAACCAGAGTTATTAATCGATGATGGTGCTGACCTTATCTCAACAGTACATAAGAAGAAAATAAAAGGGGTTCTCGGCGGCACCGAAGAGACAACTACCGGTGTAATACGATTAAAACAGATGGAGCGGGATAAAGTACTACAATTCCCAATTATTGCAGTTAATGACTCACTAACAAAGCACCTTTTTGACAACCGCTATGGTACTGGGCAATCAACGATTGATGGTATTTTGCGCGCAACAAATACCCTTATCAGCGGTAGCAATTTTGTGGTTGCAGGTTATGGGTGGTGCGGTAGAGGTCTTGCAATGAGAGCAAAGGGGATGGGTGCCCAGGTTATCATTACTGAAGTTGATTCGGTTAAGGCACTTGAGGCGCGGATGGACGGATATACAGTTTTACCTATGGTTGATGCTGCAAAAATAGGTGATGTTTTTATTACAGTCACCGGTGATATAAATGTTATAAGAAAAGATCATATGTTAAAGATGAAAGACGGTGCAATCATTGGCAATTCAGGGCATTTTGATGTCGAAATTGACAAATCGGGTCTAAAGAAAATTACAAAAAAGAGAAGAGTGATTAGAGATTTTTGTGAAGAACACACGCTGAAAAATGGCAAGAAGATTTATCTGCTGGCTCAAGGAAGGTTGGTCAATCTTGCTGCGGCTGAGGGACATCCGGCAATGGTAATGGATATGTCATTTGCCAATCAGGCATTGGCAGTGGAATATATTCTGAATAACCGTAAACTCGAAAATCGTGTGTATAATCTGCCTTTAAAATTGGATGAGAAAATCGCCCGGCTAAAATTGAAATCTATGGGTATTAAGATTGATACATTAACTCCTGAACAAAAGCGGTATTTAGCATCCTGGGAAATAGGAACGTAAGTGCGTAGGGCGTGAGGAGTAGGGTGCAAGGCGAATTTTACTCAAAATTTTTCACAAACATCATGCCGGGTAGTTGTTTGATCAGACCTTTGATTTCAAGGGACAGGAGTACATTAAGAATCGAGCCGGTTGATTGATCTAATTTTTCTGATAGAACATCCAGGTATATTGGTTCAAAAGAGAGTTTTTCCCAGATAAGATTCTCTTCTTCGGTTAAAATTACTTGCTTTATCTCCTTCTCTTTTTTTGTATATTTGAATCCTGCCAATTCTAATATTTCACTTGCTGAGGTTGCGGGAATAGCTCCTTGTTTTATTAAAAGATTTGTACCTCTTGATGCCCTTGAATAAATATTCCCGGGGATTGCATAGATGTTTTTATTCTGGTTTAATGCCCAGTTTACAGTATTCATCACTCCTGATTTTTCCTTTGCTTCAACTGCCACAATTGCCTTTGATAGACCCGATACGATCCGGTTACGTTTTGGAAAATTCTGTGCCAGAGGTGGTATGCCGATATTGAACTCTGAGATGACCGCACCATTTTCAATAATCTCATTCATCAATTTCTTATTCTCGGGCGGATAGCATATATCAATACCGCAGCCAAAAACTGCAATGGTCCTTCCTTTATTCTTTAAAGCACCTTTATGGGCTGCAGTATCAATTCCTCTTGCCATACCACTTACGACTGTTATTCCTGCTTTAGCAAATTCACCAGCAAAACTCTCGGCTATTCCTTTTCCATAAACAGTGGCTCCCCTTGTACCGATTACACCAATCGATGCCTCATCCTCTTCTTTTATTTCCCCTCGAGCAAAGAGAACAGGAGGAAAATGACTGATTTCTTTTAACCAAGCCGGATACATAGGTGAATAATAAGGAAGTACTTGAACATTTAGTTTTTCTATTAAATCATACTTTCTTTTTAATTTATCGTCCTTTTTTAGTAAAGTAATTTCTTGCGCAACCTCCTTGCCGATGATTGAGATCAAATTACTAGTATCAGCATTTTTTATTTGTTCGGGTGTTTTAAATTTTTCAAGCAAGAGATAAAGCTTGCTCTCAGTTAGTTTATTAATTGATAAAAGATCAATAAAATCGAATATTTCATTCATTTTGCGTAAATTCTTTAATCACGGAATAAATTTCAGTATCGTTTGTTTCTAATATAATAAAAATTTTCAGCATCTCAAGTTCATCGAGTGACATATGTTTTAACTTTCTTGAAAATCTTAACGGATCTTGACGTGCTATTTTTACTAATGCCGTTGATGCTTCTCTTGTAACTGTTGGATTGTCATCAAACAATAAAAGATGGATGATTGAATCCAATGATTTTATGTCTCCGATTTCTCCAAGGGTAATGCATGCTGCGGCACGGGAAAACCAATAGCCCCGGTTAATAAGTTTTTTTAATCTTGGTACAACCTTTTTACCATATTCCGCCAGCTTGTATGCTGCCTTTTCTCTTAATGTCCATGAATAGTCTTCTAAAATCTTTAAAAGTATTTTTATGCTATCTTTTTCATTGACACTATTCATTTTATCGAGAATCCTCAATTTTCGTTTGATATTTGCGGTCTTCAGTAATTTTAGAATTGTATCCTTGTCTTGTTTAAATTTTATCTTCATTTGCATAAGGAATTGATTAACTGTTCAATATTTGTACCTTTGAGTGCTGAAATATAAAAAATCTTTTCTGGTAGATTATAGTCAGGTATTGTATCTAACAGGTCTATTTTATTGAAAACAACGATGCGCGGTTTGTTTAGTAATGCATCGCTGTATTTTTTAAATTCATTTAGGAGACATTTATACTGATCCAATGGATGGGACACGGAAATATCAATTACCAGGACGATAACATTGGTTCTTTCAATGTGTCGTAAAAACTGCAAGCCTAAACCTTTGCCATTATGGGCACCTTTGATAATACCAGGCATGTCAGCGATCACTATATTTTTGAAATCGTCTTTCAGCACACCGAGATTAGGATTTAATGTAGTGAATGGGTAATCACCAATTTTCGGTTGCGCATTTGTTATTGCATTGAGCAATGTGGATTTTCCCGAGTTCGGTAAGCCTACTAATCCGATATCTGATATAAGTTTTAAAATGATCTTTAATGTTTTTTTCTCACCTTCTTTACCTTCTTCAGAATATCGAGGTGATTGATTAGTAAATGTTAAAAAATGGTAATTACCCCGTCCTCCTTTACCTCCCTTTGCTGCAAGTAATATTTGGTCATGGGTGAGAATCTCACCGAGTATTCTGTCACCGTTTATCAGAACCACGCCTAAAGGGACATGGATATATACATCCTTTCCTTTTTTCCCGATCATTTTTTTACCTTTACCATGGGCTCCACGGCCAGCTTTGTAATGTGGTTGTACTTTCAGATCATAGAGAGTTCCAAGCCCTTTTTTACCTATTAGGTACACGGATCCTCCATTTCCTCCATCTCCGCCATCAGGCCCGCCTTTAGGGACAAATTTTTCGCGCCGGAAGGATACGCACCCGTTGCCACCATTACCAGCTTGAATGTCAATTTTGGCTTCGTCAATAAACTTCATATAGTGAAGTATATTAATAATACAAACGGAGTCAATGATAAAAACGCAGTATCATCCCGCCCTCTCTAACGAAAGAGCGGGACTCGCAGTATCGTCAGAAAAATAATATGTTTGCGAACCGATACTGCTCTATTTTTTCAGTTTTTTTCTCAGTGCCTTTGCAATAATATCAGGCACCAGTTGGGATATATCACCGCCCAAAGAGGCGATTTCTTTAACTAATGAAGAACTGATGAAAATAAATTTTTCTGAGGGCATTAAGAATATTGTTTCAATTGTTGGATCCAGGTTGCGGTTCATGAGCGTCAATTGAAGTTCATAATCATAATCAGATACTGCCCGGATGCCACGGATGATAGTTGTAGCACCTAAACTTTTTGCAAAATCTACTAAGAGCGTCGAAAATCCTAGAACCTCAATCTTGTTGTTGTTTCTAAAAACAGATTTGACCAGCTGGACCCTTTGTTTTTGTGTAAACAAACTTTTTTTTGGTTCAGCACTTATTCCAATAACAATTTTATCAAAGATTTTAATGGCACGGGAAACGACATCAATGTGACCAAAAGTTATTGGATCAAAGGTACCTGCATATATTGCTTTTTTTATGATACACCTCACTTATTGTTTCTTATCTGAGAACGGTAGTCCACCTAAGTATAAAATCTGCTGAGGCTGTCGAAAAAAGGAATTTTGTGGCATCTGTAATAACCCTGCGTATTCTATATTTTTATTGATCAGTCCTGATGAACGCGACTGCTGTCTCACCATATCTTTTTGTTTTAAGCATTGATAGATCATCCGGTAAGGTGAATTTTTCTTCAGGATAATATTCAGCAACTATAATACCTTTATCTTTAAGGACTCTATGTCGAGAAATTAATTTGATAGTTTTTTCAACATAATTCTTATTGTATGGCGGATCGAGAAAAATTAGGTCAAATGTTTTACCTCTGGATTTTCTTAACCCAATTCTGAAATCGCCTGTAATTACTTTTGTTTTGCTGGTTAAAGAAAGATTTTCAATATTTTGTAAAAGGATCTTAGGCTTTTTTTCGATAAATGAACAACTCTTTGCACCACGAGAAATTGCCTCTAACCCCAGTGCCCCGCTGCCAGCAAAGATATCCAATACACAGGCATTTTGTACTTTTTCTCCAATAATATTGAAGATTGCTTCCCTGACTATTCCTTTTGTAGGTCTAATTCCCTTTTTTGAAATTTTGATACGTCTACCTTTATTTAGACCCCCTACAATTCTCATAAGTATTTAGCAGACTTAGATATTTCAATTCAAGGAAATTAGACTATAGTACTAACTAATCCCTTATTATTGTTGGAGTAATGAAAATCAGAAGTTCGCGGTCCTCAACAGTTGTAGTCGTTTCTCTAAATAGGGCACCAAGAATTGGGATACTTTTAAGAATCGGAATACCACGGACGCTTTTTGTTTCCTTCCTGCGGATGAAGCCACCAATAACGACGGTATTGCCATCCTTAACCAATACCTTGGAATCTGCTTCTGATGTAGTAATAATTGGTCTACCAGCAAGAGCTGAAGCACGATCAAGTTCACTGATCTCAGCATGTATTTCCATGGTTATTTCTTCCAGGGAATTAATGTGGGGTGTAACTTCCAATTTTGTACCGACTGTGTAGAACTGAATAACGGTATTACCGGATATATCTCTGGTAGGAATACCAAATTTTTGACCGCCCAAGAGCGATGCCCTTTGATTATCAACAGCAGTAATCCGCGGTGCGGAAATCGTCTGTGCCTTCCCGCTTTCCTCGAGTAGATTAATTACTGCAGTAATCTGAGCTAATGATGGAATAGTTCCTATGTTGAAGATACTGTAGCCAACAACTGCTGGGTCGGCATTACTTGTGGCATCAGCCCTTAATATACGACTCTCTAACCCTTCTAGTGTCCAGGCTATTCCTAAACCCTTTGTCGCAGAGATATCCATATCTACAACCTTACACATTATTTCAACCTGTGGAGTAGGCGTATCAAGGAGTTTTATCAATTGTTTAACCTTTTGGTGAACCGGTTCAACTTCTGTGACTACAATTGAATTGGTTCGTTTATCAACGTTTGCTTTGCCTTTTGGTGATAGCATTGCTGATATTTTATCGAGCATATTGGATGGATCAGCAAACTCGAGTTTGTAAATTTTTGCGCTCAATGGTAAATCATAATCTTGTTTGTTAAGATTAGCAGCAGTGTCAACTCTGATAACACCTGGGTCTTCTCTATACGCATACCCTGATGCCTTTAATATGATATCCAGTGCCTGGCGCCAGGGAACATTATGGAGCCGGACTGTAACTGTTGCTTTAACATCCTTACCCGCAACGATATTTATTCCTGCATATTCGGATAATGCTCTCAGCACAGTAAGTATGTCAGCATTTTCAAGATCAATAGAGATTGGCCGGCCCGTGACAGTAGCAGTGGGTTTTACTGCGGCTGGAACTGGAGGACCCACTCGTTCCATTGAAACAGCTATTTCGCTTGCTGCAGAGGCTTGCCACTCTGGAAAAGATGAGACTAATCCTGTGAGTAGGGTTAGGACGAAATCATTTCCCTCAGTTAAAGTAAGGAAAGAATAATCACTGTCAAGTTTTCCAACAATTCTTATTAAATCACTTTGTTCACTAAAGCCCGTAACCGATAATTCCTTTATACCGCCTCTATTGACGCCATATTTTTTACCAATGAGCGCAGAAGAAACTCCTGAACAATCGACAACGATTCTTGGTGGACTTTTTAACGTGAACGAATTGGCAATAAATGGTGCATCTGCTTTTATAATAAGTTTTGTGTTCATACCTTCAGAAACAACAGCTAAATCTTGAATAATTGCACCACCTGCCAACGAAATTAATAATGTGAGGATTAAGGTATTCCTCATATTTTACCTCCTTTCTTTCTGTTGAAGTCTCAGTTCATATTTTGTTTTGACACCGGCGTGAACTATTTCGAAAGTGATTCCTTGACGATTTATTTCAGCAACTTTACCACCAGCAACTTTATCGCCTTTTCTAAGAATATATCCTTTATTCAAACCGTCTTTCACCAAACCATAATAACCCTTATCACCCCATAAAATCCCGATTAAAGTTAGATTTTCAACACTCAGGTGACTTGCTTTACCGCCTTTGCCTAAATCTAAACCAAGTAGCGGAACAAAGGGATCTCTCCTTCCTGCTTGTTTATAATTCCATTTCTCAACAGGGAAAAATTCAGTTGCTGTTGGTTCTGTTGGCGCTTGATTTAAAATTACTATCGTACAAATAATACTACCTACGAGGTGGGATAACACGCTGCACCTCCTTTCCTTTTGCTACCGTATAGGTAACGGCACTCAGGTTTGCCTCGATACTTCTTTTTTTACCGGCAGTTATCTTGACCGATGGGACATTAACAATTCTTGCGAGGTTACCTATATTGGAGAGAAATTTTCCAAGTTGATGATAACTGCATGAAACCTTAAGTTGAACCGGAATTTCAGAATAATTCGTCTGCAGTTGTGGACCACTCGGCTTGAACAACAAAAAGCTGACCCCGGCTTTGGTTCCAGAATTTGAGATCTGCTGAATCAGTGAAGGGATCTCCTTTTCCTTTGGCAACATTTCTTTTGCCCGTTCCCATTCAATTTCGAGTCGTGCAATTTTTGCTTGAAGCTCGGGTAATCTTGCTCTAGCTGCTTCGGCCTTCTGAACTTCAATTTGTAGTGAATCTCGCCTTAGTGTTAATTTACCAATTTTTTCTCTGTTTGGCTTATGTATAAATTGGAAGAATAGAACAAAAACTATAATTAAAACAACAAAGAATGCGATTGTTTTTTGTGTTTTTGTTTCTCTTAAATTCATTGTTGCCCCCCAGCTAATGTATCATATCCAAGATTTGCTGTCAATGTGAACTCCATCATTTCCTGTTGTTCTACTGCTTTTTTCTCTAATACTATTAAGTCAACATTATAAATATAAGCAGATTCCTCAAGACGATTCATGAAATCAGCAACTAATAAGTTGGAAGCTGTGACGCCTTTTATTTGTATATCTGTTTGAGTGATATTTAATGAGTTGAGCCAGGTAAATTCAGGGATGCGTGAGGATATTTCATCAAGAATATGAGCGATAAAGAAACGATTTTTATTTAGTTCTTTTATCGGTGCAATCAAGGCTGCCAGTTCTCTCTCCCGTTGTTCAAGACTATCGACAGTAGCTTTATATACCTGCAATTCTTCGAGTTTAGCATGTAGTTGGTTAATATTTCTGTTCAGACCAGCCATTTGATTAGACTGAATTAATAGTAGCACCGCGACGACCACCACGACTACTACTATACCAATTATGTAAAGGACAGTAGTTTGTACTGATGGCAGTTTTAAACCGGGGCGCGCTCCTTTTGCTGGCTTACGCTTTGGTGCTCGTCTTTTTTTGGCAGTTGGCGCTAAATTTATTTTGATCATTACTCCCCCCTTAATGCCAAACCTGTAGCTTGAGCTAAAATTGATCCTGTTAATTCTACACCTTCAGGACCGAACATTGCAGGATCATAGATAATATTTTTGAAAGGATTGATCAATTCAATTGGTACACCTAACCGTCTTTTTAAATATTCTAAAAGATTTGGTATTAATGCACCACCGCCTGAAAGATACATTCGGTTGACTTTTTCTTCACCAGTTACACTAGCTAGAAATTGTAGGCTGCGTTCAATCTGTGTTCCGAGGTCGCTGATGAAGGATTCGAATACGCCCTGTACAGAATCTTGTGATGCACCAACCGGAACTGTTCCTTTAACAGCATTTATAGCATCATCATAGTTGAATCCGATTTCCTTCTGTAGTTTACTGATGAACGCATTTACCCCATAGTAAACGTCACGGGCAGACAAGGATGACCCACCTTTTATAACATTGATGACCGTCATCCCGGCTCCTATATGTAGTAGACAGATTATTTCATCTGGAGCAGGTGCATAATTGTACTCAAAAACATTTTGTATGGCAAAAGCCGTAGTATCAACAATTACTGGATTGAGATTTAGTTCCTTTAATAGAGAAGAGAGATTATTTATAACTTCATTCTTAGCCGCGACTAAAATCACTTCTTGTTGGTTATCGCCAAAATTCGGATTAATAACATCGAAATCGAGCGAAACTTCATTTATATCAAAAGGAACATACTGTTCAGCTTCCCATTTAATCTGTTCTCTAGTATCTGCTTCGCTCATCCGATCCATAGTTATTCGCTTAATTATTACATCACGGCCCGCTAAACCAATCACTACATTTTTAGTAGTGAATCCTTTACTTTCTATTAAACTCCTGATTGAGTCTAACACAGCTTCTCTATCAATTATCTCTCCCTCAACTATCGCATCAGACAAGACTTTTGAAATTCCGTAATTGACTAATTTTTTTGTCTTACCTGCACTTAATTCAACCATCTTGGTTTGGCTTGAACCAATATCAAGACCAATAACTTTTTTCTTCTTTCCAAACATAGTCGCTCCTTTTTATTTCCTCATTGTTTCTTTATTTTGTTTTATTATATATATAATTGTTTATATGTCAAGAGGTAATTTAATGACAAATGGCAGATTGGTTAAAAGTAAGGTTTAGCTTTGACAGTGGGTGTAGCAACTTTATCGAAAATCGAAATTCTTGCTAATTTTCCTCATAAACTGTTTGTACGTACCCTTCCTAATATGTTCTCTGATCATTCCCATTAATTTTGTATAAAAATGTATATTATGGTAGCTGACCAATCTGCCTGCCAGGGCTTCTCCTGCGTTAAAGAGGTGGCGGAGATATGCACGGGAAAAATTGCGACATGTATAGCAATTACATTTTTTATCGAGTGGAGCATTATCTGTAGAATATTTAGCGGCTTTGATAATTACCTTTCCCCCGGAGGTAAAAGCCATACCTGTTCTTCCATTGCGTGTTGGCAATACACAATCGAAGAGGTCAGCTCCGAGACTCACTGCTTCCAAGATATCTTCAGGATAACCACAACCCATAAGGTAATGTATCTTTTTTTCAGGTAGCACCTGGTTCACTTCATAAACCATTTCATTGGTCAGCATCGATGGTTCACCGATCATTAGACCGCCGATTGCATAACCGGCAAAATTTAATTCAACAAGACGCTCCGTGCACTCCCTGCGTAAATGTTTGAAAGTAGCGCCCTGTATTATGCCGAATAAATGAGGTTTTTTTTTAACGTCGAGGCTTCTTTTTGCCCAGTTTACAGTTCGCTCAACAGCAATCCTTGCATCAATGAATTGTGATGGATAAGAAGTGAAAAAATCGAGGACCATCGCAATATCAGAGCCCATTTCTTTTTGGATCCCTACTACTATCTCCGGGCTCAGGAAATGTTTTGAACCATCCAGATGCGAGGAAAATTCTACACCATGGTCATTGATTTTTATCAATTTACTGAGAGAATACACCTGAAAACCACCAGAATCTGTAAGTATTGCTCTATCCCAACCTATGAATTTATGCAAGCCACCCATATTAGCTATAAGCTCTGATGTTGGGCGTAACATTAAATGGTAGGTGTTGGCAACAATAATCTCAACGCCAGTTCTTTTCAGATCAGCAGGAGATAATGTTTTTACTGAACCTTGTGTAGCGACCGGCATGAAATTGGGCGTCTTGACCTCATAATGAGATGTTTTCAGTATGCCACACCGTGCTTTTGTATCAGGGTCTTTGCTTAGAATTTTGAATTTTATCACTTCATTACTTCCCGGTGAGAAAAGTTGCGTTTTAATGAAAACGCATCGATGTTGTAGGGCGGCTTTCCTTCAGTAATATATTCGGCTGCAAGCCAGCCGATTTCCGGTGCAAGCATGAATCCGTGTCCACACATACCGCCAACAATCCAGAATCCCTGAATATCAGTTTTATCGAGAATAGGATTACCATCGGGAGTCATTTCATAGCTGCCTGACCACTGCCGTATGATTTTCATAGATGACAACCTCGGTATTAAACGTGCGGTTCTTCTGCCCATCTCTTTTACAAATTCAAATGAAGTGCCCAGGTTATGACCAGGTACATTGGGTTTTGGGGTATAACAGCCAATAATGCTTCCTTTACCAAAGTTTTGATTGAAATAGCAGCCATCATCGCGGTAATCAACGATCATCATATCAAAAAACCTTTCCATTGGTTCAGTAATCAATGCTTCGTGGCGTTCAGGGGAGACCGGAACGTCTAATCCAACTAATTTGGATACTTCTTTTACAAAAGATCCTGCAGCATTAATTATAATCGCTGCATAATAGGTTTCATTATTTTGCGTCTTTACAGATGTTACCCTGCCATTTTGAATTTCTATTCCAGTGATCTCTTTATTGGTGAAAACCGCGCCATTTTTTCTTATTCTTTTTGCGTAACCGTCAACAATAAGAAATGGATTTGCCTGGGCATCACCAGGACAATGGGCACCACCAAGAAGGCCTTCGGGGTTTATGCCCGGTACAATTTTCTTAATTTCATCTATGCCTATATAATTAACATCAAGCCCCATCTTTTTCTGCAATTCAATGAGTTTTAAGTAGGTATTCTTTTTCTCCTCGCTGTGGGCGAGGAATAGATAGCCGCCTTGATGAAATTCAACATCCTGTTCAAACTCTTTATCCATAATTTTAAATTTCTTCATCGATTCCATTGCTACCTTAATACTGAGTTCTGTAGAAAATTGTTGTCGGATGCCACCAATACATCGACCTGTTGATCCCGCAGTTAAATAGTCTTTTTCAAGAAGAAAAACCTTTAGCCCTTTCTTTACTAAGTAAAAGCCAGTGGCACAACCAATAATGCCACCACCGATTATGATTACGTCAGAAGTATTTTCCATAGTGATTAAATCCTAAATTCTATCCTGAATCAAGTTCAGGACTAAACTCTTTACCCTGTGAAATACAGCTATCCTTGAAGGTTCTTATCTTCTCTAAGTTTGATTGTTTCCCTTTTTCTTTTCTCATAATTAGATTACTCCTATTTCACGGGGTGAACAAATCCAAAATTCTAAATCCAAATGATCAAAGCGTCCCTTTTTTATCTTTTTCTTCTTTGAGGGAGAAAAGAGAACAGTGGAATGTTTTGAATTTTGAAATTTGGGATTCGAATTTGTTTAGGATTTCGGATTTTGAGATTAGCATTTATCAATATCCGTATATCTCTATTATTTCTTTTTTCTTTTTCCCCAGTATCTTGTATTTGTCACCGATTTTGGTGAATGCAGCAATAGCTTTATCAAGATGTTCTTTTTCGTGACCGGCTGAAATCTGTACCCGTATGCGTGCCTGTCCTTTTGCTACAACGGGGAATGAAAACCCGATAACATATATACCTTCATCGTACAGATCGCGTGCCATATCTTGCGCAAGTTTCGCATTGTATAACATTATCGGTACAATCGGGTGGATGCCTTCTCTTATGTCGAATCCTGCAGCAGTCATTTTCTCTCTGAAGTATTTTGTGTTTTCCTCAAGTTTATCGCGGCGGTCAGTCGTTTTCGATATTATCTCGATTACTTTGTTTGCGGCAGCAATTATTACCGGTGGTACAGTATTAGAAAAGAGATAAGGTCGGGCGCGCTGACGACAGAGCTCAACGATTTCTTTTCTACCACTTACGCATCCGCCCGACGCACCGCCGAGTGCCTTGCCCATTGTTGTCGTAATTACATCGATTTTTCCTACAACCCCACAGTACTCGTGCGTACCGCGTCCAGTTTTACCCATGAATCCTGTAGAATGGGAATCATCAACCATGACTATTGCATCATATTTTTCTGCCAGCTCCACAATTTTATCGAGTTTTGCTATGTCGCCATCCATTGAAAAAACACCGTCTGTGATGATCATGCGGAAACGGAGGTCTTGCGTCTCTTTCAATTTTTCTTCAAGATGCTCCATATTTGAATGCTTATAATTGTAGAGCTGAGCTTTACACAATCTCATACCATCAACAATCGATGCATGAACAAGGCGATCTGCAATCATTGCATCCTCTTTACCCAATACTACATCAAATACACCAGCATTGGCATCCATGCATGAAGCGAAAAGAGCTGTATCTTCAGTGCCAAGAAACTCGCTGAGCTTTTTCTCAAGTTCATCATGGATATCCTGGGTACCGCAAATAAAGCGGACTGAAGACATACCATACCCTCTGCTGTCGAGTCCTTCATGGGCAGCTTTTACAACTTCTGGATGGCTGGATAGACCTAAGTAATTATTCGCACAGAAGTTCAAAACCTCTTTTGGAGGAGAACCAACCGGGTATTCAACCGAGATATTTGCCGCCTGGGGTGATTCAATAAACCGTTCTTCTTTAAACGTTCCTGCTGTGTGCATATCTTTCAATTCGCCATTAAAAAACTCTTTTGCCTTATTACTATAAGCCATTATACCTCCTCAGCTGACATTAAATTCTTTTAGTAGATTTATCATATTATTGACTGAATCAAATGCCTCAGTTGTTGCTTTTTCATCCGGGATCTTTATTTCAAATTTCTTTTCAAGGAACATTTTTAAAGAAACCATTGAGAATGAATCAACAATTCCACTTGATATGAGCGGTGTATTCTCATCGACTTCTTGCTCATCTTCTTCTTCCAGATACTCTTTCTTCACGTACTCTATAATTAATTTTTTTAAATCTTCACACATTAATCCTCCTCGGATAAATCAAATACCTAAATGCCTAAACACCTAAATACCTAAAATTATAATGGTAAATTCTAACATCTTCAAGCATTTTTGCATTATAGTAACTTTTGTTTTAATCATCTTCTAAGGTAGAGGTATCACCTATTTCTTCGCCCCATTCCTTGGCATGGAGCAGTCGGCGCATGATTTTGCCGCTTCTTGTTTTGGGGAGAGATTTAACAAATTCTATTTCCTGCGGCATGGCTAATGGTGATAACTTTTTTCGGATAAAATTCATGATACTCAGTTCTAAATCTGCACTCGGTTCATAACCCGGTTTAAGGGCGATAAAAGCCTTTACCACTTCCATATTTACCGGGTCGGGTTTACCAATTGCTGCAGATTCAGCAACTGCTTCGTGCTCTAAAAGTGCAGACTCGATCTCAAACGGTCCGACAAGATGTCCTCCAGTATTGATAACATCGTCATCCCTGCCCACAAACCAGAAATAACCGTCATTATCAATACTTGAGCGGTCACCGCATATATACCAGCCGTTCTTGAATTTACCATCGTATAGTTCTTTGTTTGCCCAATAGGTCCTGAACATTGCTGGCCACCCGGGCTTTAATGCAATGAGACCGACTGTACCGGGTTTTGTAATGGGTTCAAAATTCTTAGGGTCAACAATTGTGGCTTTGATTCCTGGAAAGGCTTTGCCCATTGAGCCGGGTTTGACCTTCATTTCAGGGTAATTAGTTATTACTATTGAACCGGTTTCTGTCTGCCAGTACGAATCATAAAATGGTTTTCCAAATGCCTGTTCTGACCAGAGCACTGCCTCGGCATTGAGTGGTTCGCCAACACTGATAAGGTGGCGCAAACATGAAAGGTTATGTTTTTTTACTACATCAGTGCCATCTTTCATTAAGAGACGGATCGCCGTAGGTGCTGTGTACCAGACAGTGACCTTATGTTTTTCAATAAACTGATACCAGTTTTCTGAGCTGAAGCCTGAATCGAGGACTACCTGTGTAACACCATTTGCCCAGGGACCGATAATACCATAAGATGTCCCGGTTACCCAGCCAGGGTCAGCTGTGCACCAGTAGATATCATCAGGCATAATATCAAGAACCCACTTTGCTGTTATATACTGAGAAATGATTGACGCGTGGACATGCATGGCACCTTTAGGTTTTCCTGTTGTCCCTGATGTATAATGGAGAACAGATGGCGTTTCTTTTCCGGCTTTAAAAACATCAAAGTGTTCAACCCTTGGCGCGTTTTCCATTGAAATAGCTATTTCATCATCTTTTAGCGATTTATCATCAGCATCCACAACAATAACTTTTGTAAGCTCGGGAAGTTTTTCCCGAATTCTTCTTATTTTTCTGACATGTTTTTTTGTTGTAAGGATTGCCTTTGTCTTGGCATCATCTAAACGGGTGAAAAGCGCTTCGTCGCCAAATGCTGAAAATAGAGGCTGGGCAATGCTTCCCATTTTTAAAATTCCTAAAAATGATATATAGAGTTCAGGTATGCGGTCCATAAATATGCAGACGCGGTCTCCGTCTTGTAACCCGTTATCCTTGAGAAATTTTGCAAACACATTAGAATAAATCCTTATATCATCATATGTGAATGTTTTTGTCTCGCCTTTAAAACCTTGCCAGATCAAGGCGATTTTTTTACCAAACCCTTTATCACATATCCGGTCACTACAATAATACCCGATATTATACATACCGTTTTTGCCGTATTCAAGTTCTTCTGCAGAAATTTCCCAGTCAAATGTCTTATACTTTTCCTCGTATGAACCAATATTACTCATACTACCTCCTTGTCATTATTCTTGCACCAGGACAAAGCTCAATGCATAGCGCTTTGAGCAGGATTGTGAAATGTAGATCTTTGTATCAGCTTTTAAAAATTCTCTAATATAACCTGACAAAATTATATTGAAATCTTTATTTATGTTTATATTATGCCAGTATGAACCAAGGTTTAGACCAATCTTAAAGGCTTTGAAAATTGCTTCTTTTATTGTAAACAAGGTTGCCCAATGATGATTTTCTCTGGTTTTATTCTCTGCATCGGAGATTTCTTTATCAGTTAAGAACTGTTTGAGGAATTTTTTTTTATGCTTCACTTTCTTAAATCTTTCTGTATCAGCAATGTCAACACCAATACCTCTAATCATATATTATTTTTTGACCGCACGGAGTGCCATCCCCGTTCATATGAATGAACCATAACCAATGCAAGGCAATCAATACCGCTCCATAGGGCCATGTTTCAGTTCTTTGTGTGCGGATAAAGCAAAATCTTGCCGCAATTTCCTGACTGCATTAATTCCATACCCTTTTCAAATTCTTCAAGACGAAAACGGTGTGTAATGATCGGTTCCAGGTCAAGCCGCCCCGAGCTTAAAAACCTTGAAGTCTTGTGCCATGTAGAAAACATCAGCCGGCCATTTATCCCCTGGACTGTAATATATTTAAATATTATATCCTTACCCAGGTCAATTTCCATGGGTTTGTCAGGTATGCCCAGTATTGAGAACCTGCCTCCGGGTCGCAAAGACTCAAATGCCTGTTTTATTGCAATCGGGTTTCCTGACATTTCCAGGACAACATCTATGCCCAATCCATCAGTCTCTTTTAAAACTTTTTCAACAACATTTTCTTTTTTTGGATTTATAACCAGATCAGCACCGACTTTTTTTGCGAGCTGTAGTCTATAATCATTAACTTCTGTTGCAATTATTTTTGTAGCACCGCAAATACGTGATACAGCAACACTCATTACGCCAATTGGCCCGCATCCAGTAACGAGAACAGTATTTCCAGTAATCTCACCTGCCAAGACTGTGTGGACAGCATTACCAAGGGGTTCCATTACTGAGGCAAAGTCTTTGGGGATTTTTTCATCTAAGATCCAGGCATTGGCATCTGGAACAACAGCATATTCAGCAAACACGCCATCCACATCCACACCAAATATTTTACCGTTTATACAAATGTGCCTGTTTCCAGTTTGACAGAGAAAACAGTGTCCGCATGCGATATGTGTTTCTGCGGAGATTATATCGCCCTTTTTTACGTGTTTAACATCTTTACCGAGTTCTAAAACCTCTCCGCACAGTTCGTGTCCCATAACCTGGGGAAGATTTTTTATGCGTGCCTGTGCCCATTCGTTCCATTCATAAATATGGAGATCTGTACCGCATATCGATGTTGCTAAAACTTTAACCAGGACCTGATCTGGTTCTGGTACAGGTATTTCCATATCAACAAGTTCTGCTCCTTGTCCTGGTTTTGCTTTAACAACTGCCTTCATCTTTGCCATAATATTTCCAGAGTTATTATAGCCAGAAAATGGCTAAAGTCAAGAATTCACGATTAGTTAAAATAATAGGTAGATCTAAAGCAATTTCTGAGCATACTATTGACATTATGGTATAAGTGATTAAAATTTTCAAATGAAAAAGACAGATTATTCAAAGATAGCTGATAAAAAAGAAGATTTGAAAAATGCCCCAAATTTACGAATTGTCAGTGAAGGCGCATTATTATCCTGTGTAGCAAGGAAAAATGAATAACATGGTGGTTCAGAGAATAAGGAGATTATTATGCGTTTAGGTGTTATTCCAGAAGGGATTATTGATCGTATTGCCCTTGTTTCAGGCAAATTGCCAATACCTTTGTTAGAAACTTTCTGGGGTATTGCACTCGGCAGTACTGTTATTACAGGAACCCGGCTTGGTGTATTCGAATCCCTGGCAAAAAATAAAAAGACTGCAGAAGAAGTGGCAAAAGATGTGAAATGTGATGCTCAAGCCATGAAAACACTGCTTAATGCGCTTAATGGATTCGGCTATCTCAAACGGCGTAAAGGTGTTTATTCATTGACAAAAAAAGCTGGCAAATGGCTTACTACAGAATCACATTCTTCAATGCATGATGCGATTTTGTTTATGGGAGAACTCTTTAATATACTTGGTGATATTGAAACAGCAGTGAAAAGCGGTAAGACTGAGGATTTTCATAGTCCTGATAAAACACCGGAATTTTGGAAATATTATATACGGGGTCTTGCCACTTTTGCGCGTTCTGCCGGAGCCGAGATTGTCCGAAGGGTATCACTCGATAAAAACCCAAAAAGACTTTTGGATATTGGAGGTGGACATGGTATGTATAGTGTTGCCTTTTGCCGTAAATATGCATCGCTGCAGGCTATGGTTCTCGACTTACCAGGTGCAGTTGAACAGGGGAAAAATATAGTACGTGAAAAGGGTTTTGAAGATAGAGTTCGATTCAGACAAGGAGATTTGAAAGTTAGCGAATGGGGAAAAGGTTATGATCTGGTTCTGTTATTTAACATCATCCACACTGTCTCTCTTACAAAGGCTCCCCAGATTTTAGCCAGGGCTTATCAGTCACTCAGTCCTGGTGGAACTGTAGTAATATTGGACTCTGAACATACGGGTAATGAAAAAGATCTATCTGCTACAAGTGGTTTTAATGAACTGCTGTTTTTTATAATAAATGGTACTTGTGTTTACCCTGAGAAAGATATTCGTAAATGGATGACTGATGCAGGTTTTATTAATCTTAAAAAGAAAAAATTATTAATTATGCCCATGACCCTTTTCATTACCGGTCGCAAACCCTCGTAAGAGACACCGAGCAGGTACAATAGTCGGATAGTTAATTAGACAATAAGACTATAGGACAATAAGACAATGAGACAATAGGACAATAAGACTATTGATGCGGAGTCTTTAAGTAGTTATTAGGTTATTTTTTTTAAATATTACACGTATTTTTCAAAAACCTTTCGGAAATGGAAGCCATAAATCGTAAAGGTGACTGCCAGAGGAAAAAGTCGCGGTCGGCTGCACATACTCCAGAGTAAGAGTCGCCAGTAATGAAATCTTTCTTTTCCTAATATTCCGAGAAAGAGTATAGATTTAAAGAACGCTCCCAAATAGGTGAAACGAAATCGAAATGTCCTTTTCTGTAACGGCTTATAATCCTGTAGAAATTCCTTAACCCGCTTATAAAAATAATCAGGAGAATAGATTGTCTTGAGAAGCTTTTTATAGCCATCCATAAGTGTTTTATAATGCATCTTAGGGACAAAATTGATTGAGCAGTCCGTATTATCACCAGTAACTTCTTTCAATAATCGATTTTCTTTTTCAAGACGTTGGTGAAGTTTTGTACCACGGAGGGCATTTAACAAACCTACCATTGCAGTGACAATGCCACTTTTCTGAATGAACATAATTTGCCTTTCAAAAATTGTAAGTGTATCACTATCAAAACCAATAATAAATCCTCCCTGCACCTGTAAACCAAATTTCTGCATTTTTTTAACACAGGCGATTAGATCACGGTTCTTATTCTGGAATTTACTGCATTCGGATAAAGTTATTTCATCTGGAGTTTCAATACCGACAAACACTGTATCAAATCCTGCCTGAACCATTAATTGCATAAGTTCTTCATCATCAGAAAGATTAATAGATGCTTGTGTAAAAAATGAAAATGGGTATTTTCTTTGTTCCATCCATTGAAAAACAGCAGGCAAAGCCTCTTTTTTCAAGAGTTTTTTATTTCCGATAAAATTATCATCGACAAAAAATACTTCACCCCGCCACCCTTTTAAAAAGAGGCTTTCCAATTCTGCTATTATCTGGTCTTTATCCTTTATCCGTACTTTGTGTCCATAGAATAGAGGGATATCGCAGAACTCGCAATTAAATGGACATCCTCGTGAATACTGAATGTTCATTGAAGCATATTTTTTCATGTTGACCAATTCCCATTGCGGCACAGGTGTCTTTTTTAAATCTGCCCATTGACGAGAAGTATAAATATGTTTAGCACACCCGTTTTTCAGATCTTCTAAAAAACGCGGGAGCGTGATTTCAGCCTCATTCAGAACCAAATGGTCTATCTGTTCAAACGCGCTATAGTTACCTGTAAAAAGCGGTCCTCCGGCAACAATCTTAACACCTGTTTTTTGACATCTGGTTATGATTTCTTTTACAGATTCTTTTTGGATAGAGATAGCACTGATAAAGACAAAATCAGCCCATTTAAGGTATTTGTCCTTCAGCGACATTACATTCATGTCCACAAGTTTTTTCTCCCACTCTTTAGGAAGTATTGATGCTGCAGTCAATAACCCGAGCGGTGGATTAGTTGCTTTTTTAAAGATAAATTTTAAGGCATATTTAAAACTCCAGAAAGTCTCTGGGAACTCTGGGTAAACAAGAAGTATTTTTACCTTGTCAGGCATTAAACCTTCTTTGCCTCTATTGTCAACTGATTTCATTTTAGACTCCTTGTACAACTCTAACCACTTATAAAGGTTTGTCAAGACCTTCGTGTGAGAGCTTTGAAAAAAGTATTCATCGCTGTGGAAATTGCGTTCCTACTAATAAAGTACTATAAAAGAATTATTCGCTACATATTTTCTTCGTCAACTGGGCGATTTTTATGCCGTATTTGGTACATGACTCTAATACTTTTTCATCAGGGGATCCGATTGATACTGGACCGTAATGAAATATACCAGATTCTCCAATTACGATCATGCCATGGATTAAGAATGCCTCGAGAATACTGAGTATTGTAGTTTCAGCACCGCCTCCAATACCACCAGCCGACGTAAATGCACCACCGATTTTACCAGATAATTTACCATGGTATACTACACTTTCATCGAGTAATTTTTTTAATTCGGCAGCCATTACACCATAGTATGTAGGTGAACCAAATATTAATGCCTCGTAGTTTAAAAGATCGTCTGGTTTAATTTTATTTACATCCCGTAGATCGACTTCGATACCTTCTTTTTTGATTCCTTTAACAATTGCCTCAGCCATCTTTTTTGTGTTACCTGTTCTTGAATAATAACCAACTAAGATTTTCATAAAAAAACCTCCTTTTCCGCCAGAGGCGGAAAAATACTAATTTCTAAATTCGAAATTCCATCTCGTGTCGAACACTCGATGTGAGACATAAACAAATTCGAATCTCAAATTCCAAAATTCAAAGGGTTTAATTCAAGCCTTTAATCGCCCTCTTGAGCCATTTTAAGCCTTCTTTTCCCTTCTACTTCAACAAATATTTTTCAAGAAATAGTATTTGTGCTTGTATGTAAAAATCCCGATTCGATTTTTTTGCAAAACCGTGCCCCTCATCTTCGGCAAGCAGATACCAGACATCTGCTCCATTTTTACGGACTGCCTTTACAATCTGTTCGGCTTCTGTAACTGGCACCCGCGGGTCATGCAGACCCTGTGCAATAAACAGGGGTTTTATTATTTTGTGTGCATTGGTCAATGGCGAGATTTCAATTAGAAATTTACGCATCCGGGGATCTTGTTCATCGCCATATTCTACTCTCCTTAGATCCTGTCGGTATTTTCCGGTGTTTTCCAAAAAGGTAACAAAGTTACTTATACCTACAGATCCCATACCACATCGTATGCGATTACTATAATGAACCATGGATGCGAGCACCATATAACCACCGTATGAACCACCAGTAATACATATGCGCGATGCATCGAGCTCTGGTTGTTTATCAATCCAGTCAAGGAGTGCACCAATATCCCTAACAGCATCTTCTCTTTTATATCCGTTATCAAGTGTTACGTATTCTTTGCCATAACCTGAAGAACCTCTAATATTAGGCGCAATTACTGCAATACCCATTTTATTTAAATAGAACTGTATTATTGTATAAAAACCTGGAGTATATTGTGATTCGGGACCACCATGACATATGATCAAAACCGGGTATGGTGGTTTAAACGTTGTTGGTTTATAATAGAAAGCAGGGATTAATCTTGGCTCTCCATCAATACTATCAAAGGTTTGATAATGGAGAAGTTGTGCCTGACTAAAACTACTTGTGTCAATGCCGGCGACCTCACTATAGGTCCAGCGTATAAATCTTTTTTCCTTGAGGTTCAAGGTGTACACATCGCTCGGTGATGTTGGCGTATTGATGACCATGGCAAGTTGTGTTCCGTCGGGTTTGAACTTCAGATTATATATCAAACCATCAGGCAGGTGTGCCTGTGTTATTAAGCGCGTTTTAGTATTTAAAAAATATAACTTGGTTATCCCATCTTCATTACTGACAAAAACAATTGTATCACCTGAAGGTAATAATTCAAATTCCTCAATATCCCAGGGAATCTGTTTTGTAAGAATATCATTATGCTTTGTCTCCAGTTCATAATATAACAGTTGTTTAAAATTACTGAATTGATCTGAGACCAGATAAACCCCTTTTCCATTTCGTGCCCAGTATGCTTGACCATAAGCAATCTTCTTGTCTCCAGGATTGATCTGGATTATCGTCTTTTTATTAATATCTAAAACATAGTAATAAGATTCATTTGCCGAGATGTATTTTTTCACGAGCAGGTTTTTATCATCCGGTGAAAAATCTACCGGGTACCAATAGCCTCCTTTTTCTAAAATCCGCTGGGAACTTTTTTCGCCTTTTAATGTACTGAGATAAATATCAAAATCTCTGGTGTTTTGTATATTGCGGGAAAAAGTAAACTTATCTCCTTTATTTGACCAGCGCGGTGCGAGGTGTTTGGATTTACCGTCGGTTAAAAGTTGATGTTTGCCTGTTATATAGTTAAATTTGTAGATTTGCTTTACTTCATTGCCGGCGGAATCCTGAGTAAAAAGGAAAAATGGATTCTGGGGATTTGGACATATAGTAGCAACATCAAGAGGCTCGTTGGAAAACGTCAGCTGTTTGCGAAAACCTTTTGGTGTTTCGACTAAGTGGATCTGAGAGACATTACCAAGCCTTGTACGGATAATCATACCCTTATCATTGGGTAGCCAATCGCGGAAAGAGGCATAGCGTGTATTCTGATAAGGAGTTAATTTCTTAATGAGCGATACTGGTATCTCCGGTATATTTTCGATAACCAGATTACCTTTTTTGTAACGGTTTATTTCACCAAAGGTTTTGGTGATAATAAAAAACACTGATAAAATAATAATTATTTTCTTCATTGTAATAATAATATTAATATACTTATAACCAGGCAATAAATTCCAAAAAGGTGAAACCTCCGATGTACTAAACCCTTTAAGATTTTGAGTGCTATAAGACCAAATATAAAGCTGCAAAGCATGCCAATGATTATACTTGGAAAGTCATTTATTTGTGAGATTGATTTTAATTTTAAAAGATTGGCGCCCAGAATTGCAGGTAAGGATAGTAAAAAGGAAAATTTAAAGGATTCCTCAGGGCTCACTTTTGAAAAAAGACCGGTTGAAATGGTCATACCAGAGCGCGAGATACCGGGGAATACAGCAAACATCTGACTTATACCAATTAGAAATGCTGATAACAACTTAACTTTTCTATTACCTCTTTTAACAATACTGGTTAAAAGGAGAATTACTCCTGTGATACCCAAGAAAATTCCAACTATTGGTATATTAGTAAAAGACTGTTCGATCTGGGTTCTGAAAATCAGCGCAAAGAGTACAATAGGAATTGTTCCAACAATAATATAAATAACATAATTGATACTTTCTTTTTCTCCTTTTATCAAGCCCTTGATTATGGTAATGATTGGTTTTAAGAAAAAGACCACAGTGGCGATAAATGTACCAAAATGCAAAAAAGTAGCAAGAACGACCGGTTCGGCAATACCAAAATATTTTTCTAAAATAGCCAAATGTCCGGAGCTCGATATCGGTAAAAATTCCGTCAATCCCTGAACTATGCCCAGTATAATTGATTTGATTATCATAATATCATCGCTATAAGCCCTGCTGCCATGGAAATTTTTAGAAGATTGCTCAATTTGGTCAACACGGTTTCATGAGGTTTTTTTAAAAGCCTGAAGATTACATAGATGATCATGGGAAATGCAAATATTAATACTACTATCAT
>JAGMEL010000114.1 GCA_023128195.1 Caldifarciminota bacterium
TTTATATGCTGGGCCTTGCTCTGGGGACACTATTCTATATGAGGTCTTACTGGTTCAGGAAAAGTACTACAAAACTCTTGTCTAATGTTGAATTCATAATGGGGTTGTACTTTGCAGTAATAATATTAGTCTTTTTCCTTAAAATACCTGGTGCTGCAGTGATTATCCCTTCTCTGATATTTTTCGGCGGTTTTATGGGCGGTTTACACTTTCCTCTAAGCATTGGCATTTTGAAAAGAAAAAAGGCAGGTATTGTCTACGGCATAGACCTTATTGGTTCAAGTATCGGAGCCCTGGTTACATCAATTATTTTTATCCCCATATTAGGAATTATTTTTACACTTTTTATATTTGTAGTGTTAAATGTTTTGGTTGCTATTGGGTTAAGAACAATTTAGCCATTATCAATGATATAGTCATTGAGTCATTGATCACTAAGTCATTTTGATAATTTAGTTTTTTGCTTTTTACTCCATTTTGTTTACCATCTAACTGAGATTTATCCACATCTAAATATTTTTGTGTAGCGGTCGGATTTATCCGGCAATGAACATTGTTATTTAGACTTAATAACCTCCTTTATTGTAAGATATTTAAATAAAGGATACGGTACAGATTTTTGGATATTACAAGCCCTAGCTAAATCACTTTAGCATAATAAACTTTTCAGTAATTATTTCCTTATCTGTTTCAATACGAATAAAGTATATCCCAGCTGCATAGTTTGCTGCCATAATCGGCATTTCATTTATGCCGATCTTTGCTTTTCCATTGAATATCTCATTTACGAGTCTACCAGTCACATCATACAATTTTATCGTAACCTTTTGTTCATCAGGTGAATTAAATCTAATTCTCAAATTTCCTCGTGTTGGATTTGGATATATACCTTCGAAAAATACCGGGCTGACTTGCATAATCTCATCACTCTGCGGACCACCACCTGCCAAAAATGAACCAGTATCTTTTTCTCCTCTTTCGTATTCATAAAAGAGAATCCGGCGCACAAGGATAAAGTCACCTCTCATCTTCTTGAATTTAATGCGCGCAGAACCATTGATATTAACCAACCAGGGCACATCCAAATCTAATGTTTTTAACTCTCCAGGTGAAAGCCTTATTATCCGATGCATTATACCATCAACGTTCAACCTGATCTTCCAATTACTGTTCTTATTTAAAGTAGAGCCTTCAGACACGTCCGGCCTGTACAACTCAATCACTATTCGACATTTTGCATATCTATTAATATAGGGCAGATAATAAACAAGACTATCAACACCTAAGTCAAACTTATCTTCTTGATATATTGCAATAGTGTCTCGATACTCAGTAAATGGCGTTGACATGCTGTCACCAAGTGTCAAACAGTAGCTGGGAAAAGAGATATTTGCATGATCTTTACTCGGCCAGAACGAGACAAATCGTTTGCCAAGGCCACAGGTATCAGTGTTTTCGGTCCAATTACACATAATATCAGTGCTGCCCATGTTATTCCAAGCATCAACCTGCGGATACATTGAATTATCCGAAGTATTACTCCAATTCTCAACCTCGAGCCAATATTCCTTTTTACTATTCCATATCCTACCGTATATTTCTGCCGGGTCTCCTTCTGCCCAGAGCACTACGCCGCCCATTCTTGATACCGGGTACACTGAATTTGCTGAGGTTTGTGAAATTGTGTCAGTCTCTGGTTTTGGTGGAAACTGAACATAATTTCTCTTATATAAAAACACATTGTAACCATTAACTTTTTCCTGCCAGACCACATAGCAATGACCACCATAACAATCAGCTGATGGATGAATTGAATTATCGTCGCTATTAGAAATATTGTATTTACCAGTGATAAACAGACCGCCTCTTAGAGCATAAAAAATGTCAAACGGTGTTGGTGTGGTAAACATTGTGTCGCCAGGCGGCCTTTCCCAGGCAAGATGGGCAACACCATCATAATCAACTGCTATTGAAACAAACTCTGGCAATGGATTTTCATAAGCAATACGCCAGTGGTTAATTGTATCCATTGTTGCACAAGAACTGGGATCAGTCCACGGAAATTTGAGATATAAAACATCCTGCACCAACTCGCTGCTGGTTATCTGGGTTGTCCTTAAACTAACCAGATGGATTGAATCTTTGGCAAATTGAATCGCCACCGGTGAATATGTTACATCTGAAACTTGGCTGAAGATAGTATATAGACCAGACCATATGCCGAATGGATTACAATACTTGTATAGTACTATACTACCACTTACATTTGTCCAGGCAACGCCAATCTTGTTTGCATAGTTATCCATAGCCATTGATGGATAAATACCATCACCTAATTCAGTATCACTGAACCAAAGATTTCCACCATCAGTAGATTTAATATAACAAATCTTACTCGTGCTACGTCCTTTGTATTTGTTACTGCGTTCCCTGATATAATGATCCTCTGATCTCCTAATATCCTGGTTTGTTCCCCTGATACCCTGATTCCCTGATATCCTGGTCTCCTGACCTCTTTGTCCCTCGGTCTCCGTGTCTTCTTGCGTTGTATAGACCAGGTGCAGATTTGAGAAGAAACTACGTACAAGTCTTCTTGCATTATTATATGCGGTCATTTCATTCGAATATGACTTAACTGGAATATAGAAAAGATCATCACTCACATCGTTGTCATTATTGTCTGAGGAATCATAGGCAACAACTTTTACTTTGCATTTATAAGCATTTTCTGCTGACGGCACCCAGGCATATATGCTGCAAGGTGCTTCAAGATCTTGTATAATTGTTGTAGAATAATTTGTACCACCATCAGTTGAAAGATAGATATTGAAATGATCAAGTTTATGATTATCACTTGCCTGCCATTTTATTGTTTCTGCTTTTGTAGGTATGAAATACTCACCACCATTTGGACTTGTCAGGGTTATTTGCGGTGATACAGTATCAACAATCGCAAAATTCCCATCACTAACATCGACTGCAATCGTACTCGTACTCCATCCTTCGTATTCGTAATCATTAGTCATTGCGAGGAGTTCCGCTGTGCGGAACGACGAAGCAATCTCATCTTCCTTCAATTGCCCGAAATTGCCTTCAATTACCTGATTTCCTTTTATCTGTGTATTCTGGAGTAGATCCTTTAGGTTTGTATCCGTGTAATCTGTGTTTTGCCATTTTTCATTTGTCATTTGGAATTTCTTTCCTCTTTTCCTATCTTCCCAAGTTCCTAGCTTCAAAACTTCCTTTTTCTCCGTGTCTCCCCGTCTCCAGGTTTCCTTGTCACCTTGTCTCTCCGTCTCCGTGTCATAAAATATTTTGATGGCTACCCTGCATCGGTTCGACAGTGTTAAAGGAACATGCCACAGATAACTTGTGTCGTTTATATTAACCGTATCAATCAATTTCCATAACACCTCTTCTCTAACACCACCGCCTTCAGGAAAATCAGTAGTATAATATAACTCCTGTTTCGTGGGTGTAACTGTCCTTGACCACTGGATTACTGTATCAATATCATAATGCAGTGTTTCACCACCATTCGGTGTAATCAAGGTTACATTTTCTGCCTGATGAACTGGCTCGGTTAACCATGGTCTATAACTGACATAATCACCAATCGAGTCACCCCTGCCTGCAAAATTAGAATCAGGCAAACCCGGGGATGGATCCCATGGGCCAAGACTATCACCCCACCAGTTCGAATCAGCATCAACATAATGCGATGTTAATTCATTTTTAACTGCAATTTTATTACCATAAATATCATTATTGCACATTGATAAACTTGTTGATCCGGTATCTGAATTATGAATACCGCATTTATTAAGTGTTATGAGATTTCCTTCAATTAATGGATTTGCATCAGAACCACTTACGATTATTCCGTTTTCGTTATTTGTAATAATAGAGTTTTTAATTATTGGAGACGTATTATATATTTGTATACCAGCACCATCTACATGGGATATTGCGCAATGCTCGAAAATCGAGGTATCCTGAGCATCATAAGCATAAAGCCGGATACCATGCCAGGGAAATGCTTGATCAATCGCGGTGAAAACAACTGGACTTGAACTATTCCCTGAGGCGATTATATTACCCCGGTCATTCTGATCTATTTGCCCTATGGAAAGGCGCACTTCACCCTCACATTGTATATTTGTTCCTGGAGCAATCGTAAGCGTTACAAGTGTATCCTCACCGTACATTGCAAAGTCAGAACCGTATGGTGTTCGATTCAAGAAATAATATGGTACAGGCTGATAATTTATGTTTATGTTCTTATGAACTCCGCTGTGCCCCAGGACTTCAATTATGTCGTTTTCATTGTCCAGAAATGAACAGGTATTTAATCCGCTCAGATTGCCAAACGAGGTTATTACGGGAATTGAATCTTCTTCAAATAGACAGTTTGAAACCAAAATATTGTTATAGGGACTGCTATTGGGCATCCACACACCATATTTTTTACTCTTATAGATTCTGTTATTCGTGATATTTATCGAAGTTGAATCGCCCAGGACAATTGCCGCAATATCTATCCCAGAGTATTCAATCGATGTGTATTTTATTAAAGAAGTATCACCTACACAGCTTGAATCAACAAAAACAATTCCCCTCCAGAATACCCCATTGAATCCAGTCATTATAATTGAATCGGATTCGAGTCCTTCGCATATCAATTTCCCACGTTTGTATAGACCACTCCAATCATCTACGACCCCTATTCTTAGTATCGTATTCTCACCAAATTCAATTCGTACACCAGGATCAATAATGAGCGTTGCAGCATAGTCTTCCCAGCCATAGATCTCATAATCCCACCAATCATCAACCGGCGGTGGCGTAAACCAGTAGGGTATAGTTTGTTTTTTAAGCCTCATTGTGTCCAAGATTTGTGTATCTTCATAATAGCATGGGACAACCTCAATTTTGTTTGTATCATTATCTACGTATTCATTCCCATTGCCAAATCCACCTGCACTCCAAAAATAACTTCGCGCCGCATGTATGTTATCTTTTAAAAGACAATTCTCAACAACGTCATGAAGTACAGAATCGGATTGGATATCTATAGCAATATCTGCATACTCGACCTGGCAGTAATTCATTTTGGTCTGGGGGCTCCTTGTGCCGATCACTACACCACCCCACATTCCTGGATAAGTTGAATCTTCCTGCGGTGCTAATTTTCGATGCGCCGTAAAAACAATCGAATCATTAGTGGTTCCCAGAACCTTTGCTACACCATCAATGCCAACCCAAAGCTTGGCATTCTGGTCATAACCCATTATTAAAACATTGGGGTCAATAATTAAGGTATCTGCGTTCTCTAACCAGCATTCGTTAACCAACACATACGGGTTATTTGATGGTACCCAATGCAATTGTGTGATGTCTCCTTCAATTTTTGTGCCCTTGACTGTTACGTTTGCTAAACCAATGTTGTGGCCTGGACAACTCATATATATAGTATAATTTCCTGGCACAACGACCTTGCCGTTTCCATCTCTTCCGTCCCAATAAACCGAAGAGGTACCTGGTGTAAAATACTCATTGTAAATAAGCGTATCACCTGCTACCATCATTGTAAGATAACCTGATGTTTCATCAACCCTGAAGTTAATCTTCACTGAATCAGTCGTTGCATCGAACGTATCAGGATCTGGATAAAATTCCCGAATTTCAGGAATGATTTTGAAATATTGAATACCAGTGCCTGAAGTCCATCTTTCGGTCAAGCCAATTCTATCCCAGTCAATGTAAACATCTTTTGGACCATTTAAGAGATTATCATCACCATATGTATACAATAGTTCTGTAAGTCCTGGCGTAAACACATAAATTTTATTTTCTCCGAATGCAGTCACATAAACACAATAATACTGGCTTGCCGTAACCGATAAAAATTTGCAATCGCCGATCTTTTTATAATCAGTCTCCCATGCAACATCTTGTCCAGGTATGAATCGCAAACAGACAATTCTATTATTCCCTGTATCAGTAACATATATGTAATAGCCACCTTGTACGTCAGTAGCTACACAGATTGCAATACCGCTTGGTGAGTTAAATTTTCCAGTACCGGGGCCTAATTCACCGTATCGCTGAATTAAAGAATAGCTTTCATTAGAATATGTTTCGTACAATGAAAGACGATGATTCCCTTGTTCAATAACGACTACATAAGCACCACCACTACTTTTGGTTACACACGCAACATCCTTCGGTTGACTAAAACCTGAACCAATCGTGTCGGCATTTTCTATAAGTTCTTGTTCCATATTGTATTTTAATCTTACAACTCTATTATTACACTTATCAGCAACATATATTGTATATTCATTACCTGCACCATTGTAAACCGTTGTATCAATACAAAGTCCCATGGGTTCATCAAACTGACCGACTCCACTGCCAAAATTTCCGTATGCCTCTATCCATGAAGCAGATTGATCTGTATCTTCCTCCAGATAAATATATATTAGTCGATGCCATCCACAGTCACTACTTACCATAAGTTCACCCTGAGGTGTAGTGTTTCTTAATCTTGAAAAAGCAATGCCATAACAGTCGCTAAATAATTTTCTATCAAAATATTTTAGTGTAGTATCATATCCAGCCCGCTGAACACTATCTGGATCTGTAATGAATGGAGCTGGTACTAAAGCTCCTTCAATTATTTTATAGAAACAAATAAAAATTAAAATCTTTTTCATCGCTCCTCCAATTTATACCTTCAACGAGGATAATCATTGAATCGTGAATTTACGACGAACTGAACTATCATAATTATATTCTTGAAACCCATTGTCCCAATAAAATACTGAAATTTCATACTCACCCTGGTTCATATATTGGGTCTCATCATAATAATGAATTTCACCACAAATTCTTAGAGACCATTTGGGCATAAAGGCATCTGCATCCAAAATCTGACTGTTGTTTAATTGCCAAATTTTCTTCACCATTGTTCGTCTGCTAGTAGGCAGGCATAAAGTAATTTCATAATAGATTTTTTTGATGCCATACCAAAAAGAGGTAGAAGGAGTGCCAATCTGGCCAGTGATTGGATCCCACTCCTCGCTGAACTTAATATCAGCTATAGCTCCACCAACATCAGCAGGCCAATCATCTCCGCACTTGATTAGTATTTGTCCGAATAGAATTAGTGAAACAATTAAAGTTGCTTTCCTCATGGTTTACTCCTTACTAATAATTGAAAGCACGACAGTAATCAACCCAGTTTTGTTTTCTTACATAAAAATGTACATCCGCAGTTTTGGTATTACCCTCGTAATCTGTGACAACAATTCTAATCGGATATTGGCCATTTTGCAAACCCTCGGTACTAAGATATCTACTTGGATTAATAATACAGTCAGGATATCCATCACCATTTTTATCATGAGGATACAATCTATAATAAAAAGTTGATTGATCTGAAACCAGTGGAGACTCGGTATGATAGACATCTTCTTCATCGTACGTTTCATTTTGACCAAATTCATTCTCCAATTCATCAAATTTCACCTGATGGAACGGCGTTTTTTCTGGATCATATAATTCATCTTCACCAAAGGGTATTTGATCAGCAAAGAAAAGTGAAATTGAGTAAGGGGCACAATTTGGATAGCCACTAGTGACTTCATCTTTTGCCTTAAGAATGAAGCGTACTTTACAATTACCACTTATCATAATATGAGGGTCATCCAAATCATTGCCAGAACTCTCTGTAGGAAGGGTAAGTCTGATAAATGGCGATACTGTTGTTGAATCATAATAATTCATAAAATCATATCCTAAAAAATTCCATGAGTTGATTGTAGCATTGCCTTGATGATCTACATCACCATCAGCGTAAAGATAATCAAGAACTGGTTTATAGTCGTCATCTGGGTCATCTGGGCATAAGTTATCCTTAATAAAGGGATTATAAGCGTTAAAAATATTCTCAAGCCCCGAGACACCCACAGGTGCAGGCCAACGCATTTCAAAATGAAGATGGATATCAAGAAATCCTGTATTTACTGCAAGTGGTTCTCCTACATAAATTTCTCCTTCGGAAAGTGTAGTGTTGATATTATACATATGAATATATCTCGACCCTTCATCAAGAGGCCATTGACTACTACCGCTTTGAGTATAATGTTGCACAGTCACTATATATTGATCCTCTGCATTCCACGAGTTTCCAATATATTTGAATGTATCTGTGGTAGCATAAACAGTGAATGAACCTGATGCGGGTATGTCAATGCCCTCATGAAAATGGCCTGAACGATATTCACAAAATGTACCTCTACAATATCTTTCTAAAACCGGATACAATGGCCAGCTATACTCTTGAGCACTTGAAAATGAAAAAAAGCAACACAAAATAAATAAGTAACTTGCAGTAGGTGTTCGCATACATCCCCCTATGGTTCAGATATTCTATAAATAATCTTCATATCTCCCTGAGTTCTCGCACCACTGACGCCATTTGAATACTTATTTATAATCAGATATTCACCGATCACATCAGAATACCAATTTTGTGTTAAAACTTCAAATTCTGTCACAGTTCCATGAATTCTTCTGGGTATTAGGTGTTTACCGAGCCTAAAATTATGCACTAAAAGCAATTTACCAGTTGTGTCAAAAACATATATATTGTGCGAATTGCAGAGAACAATTATAAAATCACCATTTTTCATACTATGGACATACTTTACTGTGTCAGCTTTCTCTTTTAATGTCACGGTATCTTCCCATACAAGTGCACCAGTTTTATTATTATAAAATTTCACTTTACTGTGAAATCCAGTAACCAGCCATTGACCATCGTCAGAAAAGGCACTTAATATCCAATACCAATTTTCACCAAATGGCGTATATTCCTGCACAAGGTTTCCATTTTCATCAAACACCAATATCTTACCTTTATTCGAATGAAGGATACCGATATGCAATCCGGTTTTTGAAATGAATAGGGAGATGACACCGCGATCAATTTCATATCGCCAGAGTTCTTTGCCTGTTCGATTCAACATAATGACTGGAATGCCATGATATGGATTGCCGCCCTCAAAAACGCAATAGCGTCTATCATTTGGTGCACATATATTTAAGAGGTTAATAAAACCGAATCCTCTTAATGTACCTATCTCTTGTCCATTTTCATTGAAAATTCTTAACACAGTGTTTTCGTCGGCAGGACACTCTGCACTTAATCCCTCAACATAAACACCAATACCAGTATAAGCGAGGTGAGTTCTTATATCATCGCGTTTAAATAAAACTTGTCCCTCAGCATTTTTCACCGTAACTTCATTGGCATCGCCTTGTAGCTTCTTTCGCAAAATTAATCGGTCGTTAGTAAAAGGAACATAGATACTAAGAAGACTGTCTTGTAATGTCTCTTCTTTTAATTTTTCACCATTCTGATTATAGTATCTGATAGTGTATTGACGTAACACACCTCTAATTTCGTGAGAAGATTGAATCAAGATCGGCTCTAACTTCGGGCATTTTACCTTATTCTGCTTCACCCATTGATTATACTCCTTTATACTTGTGGTCTCTAAAACCTTCTCCACCTTCACTTCTGCCCAGGATAGACAGAAGATAAAGGTAAACATTGCAAAGATTATCCTACGCATAAAACCTCCTTCCTTAATTTACAGCTATTCTTCAACAGTAAATATCAAATACAAAAAAGGTATAATCATCCTAACAGAGGCCCCCTTAAGACCTCTCTAAGATCATCATACCTTCTCTCTTCTCTATTATAATTATAATGAAAAATCTTTAGATGTCAAGACCCCAATTTTTGTTATTATTATTGATTCTCCCCGACTCTATGCTGCAAATCATTATTATTATTGGCTTTACAAGGATGAACAAATTTTAGATATTGATAAATTGCAATCGCCAGATTATAAAAGGCAAAGCACTGGGAATATTAGAGAAAGTTGCAAGCACAACGATCAATCTTAAATAACGTTTAAAATAAAAAGGGACGGCTTTAACCACCGAGACTTTGGACGATTTCTGTCGTAATTTCAAGGGTTGTAAAAAATAATGGAAACGGTTTAGAAAACCCTGGTGCATATAAAATATCATGGAATGGTTTGGATGACAAGAACCGAGAAGCAGCAGCCGGTGTTTATTTCTGCAGATTTACTACAGGAGAAAACGAGGATTACAAAGAGACAAAGAAATTCATAATGCTGAAATAGCTGCCTACCATGAACCAGGATCTCCCGCTCTGCGGGATCCTCGATTTTCTTATATAAAGAATTAATATGATAAATCGGGACAAGAGTCAAGAATCAAGAATCAAGAAGCAAGAGCCAAGAAGCAAGAAGTAAGAAGTAAGAAGCAAGAAGTAAGAAGCAAGAAGCAAGAATCAAGAAGTAAGAAGCAGGAAGTAAGAAGTAAGAAGCAAGAATCAAGAAGTAAGAAGCAAGAAGTAAGAAGTAAGAAGCAAGAATCAAGAAGTAAGAAGCAGGAAGTAAGAATTAAGATATAAGATACAAGATACAAGAAGTAAGTATTCTGTTTAGGATTTTGAAAATTAGATATTATTTGAAATTTGGAGCTTGGAATTTTATTTAATCTGCCTAAGGCAAATTAAATAAGTCTTTTCAGTGCTTCTTCATAACGCTGCAATGTTTTTTCCACAATATCAGGTGGCAATTCAGGTGGTGGCGAATTTCTATCCCAATCAATACTCAAAAGGTAATCCCTGACAAATTGTTTATCAAATGATGCCTGAGAACCACCTGGTTTATATAATTCTGGATCCCAGAAACGGCTTGAATCCGGTGTGAATATTTCATCGATCAGGATAATTTTATTATCCAATCTGCCAAATTCAAATTTCGTATCGGCAATAATAATATTGCGTTCGTGCGCATAATTATGTGCAAAGTTATACAGTTCAATACTTTTTTCCTTGATAAATTCAGCGTCTTTTTCAGGAACAACTTGTTTCATCTGCTCAAAGGTTATATTTTCATCATGGCCAGTGTGAGATTTAGTTGCCGGGGTGAACAGGGAAGAGGGGAGTTTATCACCCTGCTTGAGATTATCGAATTTTAAGCCACCAACAAGTCCTGTTTTCTGGTAATCTTTCCAGCCTGAGCCGGCAATATATCCCCGGACAACACATTCAACATCAATTGGTTTTGCTTTTTTGACGAGCATTGAGCGGCCTTCCAGCATTTCTTTGTATTTTTTCAATTCATCAGGATATTTTTCGATATTATCGGTGATGAAATGGTTTTCAATAATATTTTCTGTTGCCTTAAACCAGAACACAGAAAGTTTGTTAAGAATTTCACCTTTATGGGGAATTAATGTGGGGAGGATGTAATCGAATGCAGATATTCTATCCGTAGCTACGATCAAAAAAGAATCCCCGACATCAAAGACCTCGCGAACCTTTCCTGACCTGAATTTCTTGACGCCAGGAAGATTTATTTTGCCTATTATATTATTCATAAAATGTTATGTCCTTTACCGCATTTATAATCGCAAAAATTCTTTCATTGTTACTTTCAGAATCAATCGGAGTAAAGAAAAACCCTCGACGATTTGCTGAATAGCCCAGGGTTAGACCAAATAAGACTTCACCGTCAGTAAATTCGACCTTTACTTTTCGACCAATCGATTTTTTGTCCTTAATTTCTTCAAAGCTTTTCTTTGCTTTAACCCTGGTTTTATTTAGTCCTTTCAGGTTTTTAACAAAAAAGACTGCTTTAAGATTGATTATTTTAACCGGTAGAGATTTTTCACCATTATCCTCCACTATAAGATGAAAAATCTCTTTATTAGGTTGGAAATCAGTTGTATACCCTCTTTCCACGTTCCCATCTAAATAATGGACTACAACCTTGTTAGGCATATTGGTATTTTATATAGAATATGTTGACTGTCAAGGGAGATTTCTGAAAAAGACCAGAAATCTTCGATTACAGTGATTTCCATATGATTACAACGATGATAATCGCTAAAATACCACCGTAATCTTGAGAGCAAAGTATACTGCCTGTGAGTAGAACTCAGTTGACATTTATTAACAATTGCATATACTAAATTAAGGAGGTATTATGAGTAAATGTAATATAATACTCGTTAGCTTCATCTTTGTTTTATTGTTCAATATGGGGTATCCAGGTGATGTAAGATTTTCTGGTATGGGTAATCTATCACTTATTTTCCAGGACGATTTTCATAAATTGGACTTATACGATTTTGCCGGGATATCAGCAGGTTTTTTAAAGAATGATTCAATTTCATTTGTCGGATTACGCGCCTCGGGTTTGAAGGAATTATGGGAAAAGGATTCTTTGACATACCTTACTATTGGACAGGCAATACCACAGCGACTTACTGATTATGCACCGGTTGAGGCAGTTTCTTTTTATGAAGTAATACCGCAATTCAATCTGGTTCCTTGTGAATTGATTTATGTATCAAGACAGATAGAAGAGAGCTATGGTTATTTTGGTAATGTATCAAAGCCCCAGGCATGGGGTGTATATGCCGGGTATTCTCAATTGAACCGTGGATTTGTTGATGTTGAAGAGAGTGATGTGATAAAAACACCCTCATTAGCCATAGTATATTCAAAGTCGATTTCAGATAATTTCGCTTTTGGGTTATCTGTTGATGGATTCCTTGGTGCATTTACGTCTGCAGACAAGCAGGATAAAATAAGCCTGACACCTTTTGGTGTCGGCTCGGGTATAAGTTACAATAATGAAACAGTAAGTTTAGGTTTGAATATTGATTATCACTATCCAATGTTTACTTATACACACACCTGGGAAGAAGGAGAGTTTAAGGAAAGATTTAATGGCCACGCTCTATCACCTTTGTTTGGCGCTGTGGTTAAATTTTCCCGCATAACCTGGGCAAGCGCCTTAGACTATAAATGGGTGAGTCTTGGAGGTTCATATGATGGTAATGATATTGGTGGTTTAAAGATTAATAGTTTTTCTGTTAAAACGCAAATACTCTGTGAACCTTCTTTTGTTCGTATTACAGGATTTGTCGAGCACGATTATAAGAAACCTGTGTATACTGATAATACTGATAATATATGGTTTGAGACTGCATACAAAAATTACACTTTTGGAGGTGGGGCAGGAATGGTGCTCGACATCGCAAAGGTTGGAATTGAAGGATTGTATAAATCTATTCGTGCTGAAGATAAGCTGTCTGAGGAAACGCTCAGATCCAGTGATATGAGTATAAAATTAGGTGCTGAGCTCGGTTTGATAAAAAACTTTTTTATTAGAGCCGGCTATAATTATGGTCAATTCGACCCTGATCTGGATGATATAATTGATGCTGACGATTGTATTATTACTAATACGCTCACCAGTGGATTGGGCATTAATTTTTTGAGGAATACACGAATTGATCTTGCTTACAATTATAAATGGGCAAAAACAGACTTAGACCCTGAAGAAAAAATTACTGACCATATCATCTCTTTGTACCTAAAATATGCATTGATAAGTGAAAGTTACTAATACTCGTCTGGTTTCGTTAATTTACTTTTTACTTTTAACTTTTCACTTTTCACTTACCTTTGCCCAGGTGCCTGTGGTCAGCGCTGTTCGAGTTTCCACGCCGCCTTCAATCGATGGTAAGCTTGACGACTCCTGCTGGCAATTCTGCATACCGGCAACTGATTTCTATATGGTAAATCCCAATCCCGGTTCACCCGTGACCCAGTCGACCTATGTGCATGTCTGCTATGATGATGAAAAAATATACTTTGGAATCCATATGGCTGAGGCAAAACCGGACGCTATACAAACAACTGTTAATCAACGTGATGGCGGAATCTACATGGATGATTCTTTCGAACTGATACTCGATACCTATTGTGACCGGCGCAATGCTTACTATTTCATGTCTAATCTCAATGGCGCCAAGCTCGACGGCAGAATCATTGATGATGGTCGTAATACTGATAGCAATTGGGATGGCCACTGGCAGACTAAATCTCAGCGTGTGGAAGACGGTTGGGAAATGGAAATAGCAATACCGTTTGCTGAACTGAGTTTTCCGAGCAGGGACAGTCTTGTCTGGGGCATAAATTTTTGGCGTATTGAGCGGCCGCACTGGGAAAATACCAGCTGGGCTCCAGTACAAGAATGGAACCAGGTATCCAGATACGGTACCTTGACAGGTCTTGTTATCAAGTCAAAGGTAAAGAGGTTTGAAATACTTCCGTTCGTTGCTGCGCGCTTTGAACAGGATACATTAACCCCCAAAGCAGGTATTGATTTTGAATATGACGTGGCATCAAATCTCATTTTCAATGCTACACTCTTGCCTGATTTCGCTCAGATCGAAGCCGACCCTCTGCAGTTTAATCTCTCATATGAAGAAGGTGAAGAACTCTACGTTCCAGAAAAGCGACCCTTTTTCCTTGAAGGTGGTAGTATTTTAAGAACACCCTTCCGGCTCTTTTATACCCGCAGAATGAATGAAATATTCGCCGGCGCCAAACTTTACGGGAAAGTAAAATCTACCGAGTTTCTTGTCCTTGATGTGCAGACAAAAGACACTGAAGAAAATTTCTCAGTGCTGCGACTTAAACAGGAACTTTTCGGTACTACTACACTTGGAGCTCTGGTAACACATAAACAACATGGTGATACAGTAAGTCAGGCTGCCGCTATAGATTTTAATCTGCCAGTTACCGGACGTTTCCTGTTTACCTCCCAGTTTGCTGCAACACACAATACCGGCGTTTCCGGTGATAGGTGGGCAGGACATGTCGGCATTGAGGGTGAAACAGGTTCCTATGGTGCAGGACTTTTTGCCGACCGAATCGGTCCAGACTTTTGGGCCGATCAGGGATTTATTAACACCTATGATATTGATAGGCAGGGTATGTCCGGCTATGCCTGGAATAAATTTTTGCAGGATAAAGCCGGGTTTCAGTGGATAGACGCTGGAGCGTCTTTTGATATTGCCCAGGAAATTGGCGATGAATTGGCTTTTGCAGAAACTGAGTTCTGGACAAATTTTGTGCTCCGTTCTAAATGGCGCCTTGGCATGGAAGGTACAAGAAGTTATGAACGTTACGGCGATGCAGAATTCACCAATAGAACCTTAAGATTGAGCATTGAAAGTAACGTGGGTGGTGCAGCTGGTGTCGCTGCGATTTATAGATTTGGTACAATCTACGACTTGCCATTTACATTTTTCCATTTTGGTTTTCTTGCCATACCCCTTAAGCGACTTTCAGTTTTTCCAATTTTTCAAGCAATCAAGTGGGGTGATACCCGCTGGCAATGGCTTACCAATACAGGTATTTCCTATCAAATGACTGACAAAGCATTTTTCCGTGTCTACTTGCAAATAGCGTCAGAAACCGGAACTGAAACCGAACAGGCATTAGTTCTGGAGCATATCGAAAATTTAAGCTCCAATTTCCTTTTCGGCTACGAATTTACACCCGGAACTATTCTTTATCTGGTTTACAACCAAACGCGCAATTTCGATACAAAAAGCGTTGATCACATCTTCGTTACAAAATTCACCTGCTCCCTGAGGTTTTAACCAATCGAGTTTAGATTTGCTTGAGCACACTCTATGTTGATTGATCAGGAAAAATATGTTCAATTTAGTCTTGACAAACCTGGAAATTTATATATTATTATTATGAACAGAGAAGGTATTGTGTCCTTCGTATTGAAGTGAGAAGGTATAGAAGCCTGTAGGTTGGGAGAAACATAGGGTTTTATACCTTCTCTGTATTTTGAGTTAATTAGGCGTAAAGCAGTAGGTGCATACTGCTTAGTGCCTACTGCTTACTGATTGGGAAATGGGGGTGACTTTGAGATACACTAACATGCGCATATCCCTGTATATTATATTATTGCTCATAATTTCATTAGCAGAGAGCAAAACTATACATGCTGATGTTACTGATGATGGTATTAATGACAAGATCATAATGGGATTAAAATCCGTTGTTGTAGTTAATAAATTAGAATGCTGCAAAAGAAATAGACGCACGCTCGTTTCTGATACAGAATACCTCATAGATATTATGGTAAACGATTTTCACCATGGTATAAGAGGTAAGGAAATTGCTGTTGTGATGTTGCCGGGTAGTAATTGTGTTACAGAAATATATGGATTTAGAAATAATCAATTCAAAAAGGTATCTGAGCTATTGCCTGGTGAAATTACATTTGATGATGATGGAAACCTATTCGGGTATCATACTCGTGTGTGGGAAGGTGGGGCAGTACATGTACCGTGCCCGATTATAGAAGAAGACGGGTTTCTCAAACCAGCTACTATTGTGCAGGAAATTGAAACAACGGTTGTGATTGAAGCAAATACAACAAAGGAAATAAGTATTGATTTATCAGAAAACACTTCGGTTATTTGTATAGCAGCTGTTCAAGAAAAAGATGTAATAGTTTTTTTGCAAGATGAGGACGGTTCACTCATCACTCAAAGAAAGATTGATTCCCAAGCTCCTCTTGTTGGTAAGACTTTCGCTGATAAAGATAAGATCATTACACTTATCATAGACAATTTACAATCAACAACATTAAAAACTATTTATTATATAATAAAGCACTATGCATATAAACCTTGATCCTTGGTTAATAGATTATAAAAGGGTGTTTTTAGCACCCAGGAGGTAATAATGACAAAAAAAGATTTTTTAATAGGTGAAGCAATAAAATATGGCTGGAATATAATGAAAGCCAATCTCTGGTTTTTTGTTGGTGTTTTAATCGTTGCCGGATTGATTACAGGTATTCCGCGCGGTATCGCGAATAGTCTTCAAGAAGATGCATCCGGGCTTGCTGCTCTTTTTAATATTATATATTGGATTGCACAGACAATAATTTCAATAGGGATAATCAAAATTGCCCTGAAATTTTTGGCTGATGAGAAACCTGAATTTGCTGAGCTTTTCCGCTTTCAGGGTAATTTCTGGCGATATGTTGGTAGTTCAATATTGTATGGTCTGATCGTAATAGGCGGTATTATTTTGTTTATCGTGCCGGGAATTTACTGGGCGATAAAATTTCAGTTTTTTGGTTATTGTGTAGTTGATCAAAAGCTTGGTCCTGTAGAAGCGCTCAGACAGAGTTCTAAGATCACATATCAAGTAAAATGGAAATTACTCGGGTTTGGCTTCGTAATTGCGGGCATAAACATACTTGGATTTCTCTGTTTATTTGTCGGTTTATTTGCCACTGTGCCAACGACTATGATTGCCTATGCTTATCTATATCGTAAATTGCTCAGCCAGACTGAGACTGTTCAGAATACTGATACACCTCAGAAAACAGCGGTTACTAACGCATAAAAATCATGATACTCTTTATTTTTTTTATACACTGTGCCTGGACAGAGAGTTTTGAAACTCAAAATTACTTTCCGCCAAATGATTGGATTATTGTGAATAAAGATGGACTCGATGCATGTTGGTACAGGGCTGCAACCGAGGGGCATACAGGTACGCATTCTGCTACTTGTTATGCTGATACAGCTTATTCTGGTCTCGCATACACAAACTTAGATTATATTATTACACCTCAGGTTTTGCCGAACACGAGTGATAGCCTCTTGAGTTTCTGGTATTCTGCAACTACCAGTGCAGGATGTAGTCTCGATATTATGGTCTCAACAGTATCACCATTTGCAATGCCGTCATTCAACCTGATTCAAACATTCTATGTGACAGAGACCTCGTGGACTCAGCAGACAGTGAATTTAAGTTCGTACAACGGTGTTTCTGTATACATTGGCTTCAGAATTCGCAATATCCCGATTAGTGAACAGGTCTATCTTGATGATATTGGTCTTCCTGACATGACAGCCCAGCCGACTATTTGTAATGGCAGGTTGAGAACAAAAGGACCGCCAGTACAAAAGTACCTTCAGGTGTGGGGGAGTCATTATGAAATGGGTTATGCCCATGGCTTTTTGCTCGGTGAAGGAGCTATGGCTAATTTGATTCGTTTTGCTATCGGCTCGACAAATTTGCACATGTTAACACCAACAGAATACGAGTATGGTATTCTTCCTTATTTTCGTCTCCGTTTTTATATACCGCAAAAGTATCAGGATGAGGCACAAGGGGCATACGATGGAATTGTTGCTAAAGGAGTGGATCTTACTCATCCTGAACTTGGAAGAGACATAACTGCAGAAGACATACTATGTTTGAACGCACTCGATGACTTTGGTATATTCTGGTGTTCAAGTATTTCAGGTTGGGGTGAATCTACAGTAAATGATGATACATTACAGGGTGGAATGGTAATTGCCCGGAATCTGGATTTTTCAACGGGTCAATATACATCACTCGGAAATACCTCTGTGATTATTGCCTGTTCACCAGATGCTTCTGATGAACAGGATTTTATCCTGGTCAGTATGGCAGGTCTTTTTGGTTGTCTTTCTGGAGTTAATAAGCAAGGTGTAGGTCTTTGCTCTAACTATGGTAATCATCCGGATACTGCATATATACCTTTGAATTCTTTGGTGCCACTTGGATTATCTTGCAGAGATGCGATTGAGACTGTTGATCCTGATTCCAATGGTATAAATGATATTTTTGATATTATACATGCAATTCACGATTCAACCTGTCTTATGTCCTGGGATGTTCATCTGTTTTCATCCTATGATGCATCGCATCCTGTACCTGCAGGAATTCTGGAAATAAATAATATTGGCGACTCCTTGCGATTGGTCAGTGATAATAGTATTCCACCTGCTATTAACTCTGATTGGAATCTCTGCGTGACTAATCACGACCGTGTCTATCACCCGCCTGAGTATTGTTATCGATATCAGGTGATGGCAGACTCACTTAATAATGATTTTCATCTCACTACTGAGCGGGCAATTGCCATTGAAAATGCTGTTGCAGGATGGTCTTATTTTGCCGGCACTGTTCAGTCTATGGTTTTTCGGCCCAACCTTATTCCTGAACATCCTGACTGGCCCTTTATTGGTGTAAGTTATGCCTATCGTAATCAGGGTGCACATACACATTATAAACACTACTACTCCTGGAATGAATTATTCGAGGGTGTGCCGGGTATTAAAGAAAAAACAGCAAAGCCAATAAAAAATCATTCGCAAGGCGCAACCATAATCAGTGGTCCCTTATTACTCCCCGCTGACAAAAAGTGCAAAGTCTTTGACATCACAGGCAGAGAAGTTAAATCCCACCTTCTGCGACCAGGAATATACTTCGTCGAGATAGATGGTGAATTAACTACTAAAGTAATAAAGATTAGATGAACTTGTTTATATTTATCACTGTAATCTATTTTTTTCATCACTGTAATCGACACCGTAGGTGCTGAGGTTGATGAACAGATACTAAAAAAGGTTATTAAGGTAAAATGAAATCACTGCTATCTTTTTGTTATCTCTGCCTGTCGAAGATCTCGCTGTAGTCTCGAGTCTAACGAAGTTAGAGAGAGGAGTGTAACGAGAGGCCCCGTAAGATATCAATCGTACGGGGTAATCGATTTGCGAAGCACATAAGGTAATAAAGATTATGTGAAGCAAATATTGACAGACACATATAAAATGGATAAAATAATATAGAGAATAAGTTAGGAGATATAGAATAGAGGCAATGATGAAAAAATTAATAGCCGTAATTGACGATGCACCAGATGTATTGGAAATCGTATCAATCCATCTGGGAGAAGCTGGTTATACAGTCAATGAATTTTCTGATGCCGGAAGTTTTTTGATGTCTCTAAAGATCCGAACTCCGGATCTTATTATTCTGGATTTAAAATTGCCGGATGCAGATGGCCTGGAAATATGCAAGTTACTAAAAAAGGATAAAAATTTTTCCCGTATACCAATTATTATGCTCACTGGAAAAACTGAGGAGGTGGATAAGGTTTTGGGTTTGGAATTAGGGGCTGACGATTATATTACTAAACCCTTTTCAGCAAGAGAATTAATTGCGCGTGTGAAGGCAGTTTTAAGGAGAGGAGAAGAAAAGGATGAGGTAGATAGAATAGAAATAGGCGGCATCCTTAAAATAGATTTACAAAAGTATCAGGTTAGTGTAGATGGTAATGCAGTAGATGTAACCTCTACGGAATTTAAAATTTTAAAAATGCTGGCGGAGAAAAAAGGCTGGGTATTTAGCAGACAACAGATCCTCGATTATCTTTGGGGTACTGATAAATGTGTTGTCGACAGAACAGTGGATGTTCATATTAAAAATTTAAAAAAGAAATTAGGTTCAGCACGGAAGTTTATTAAAAATATAAGGGGTATTGGTTATAAATTAGAAGACTAAATGATTTAACCCGATCTTTCAATAAAAAGTAAAAAATGCAGAAAATCTATTCACGCCAATCACTGGTGAAAAAATCATTATGAATGTTTAATTTTACAGCGCTGTAAAAATATTTTTCCGGTTTCATCTTTACTAAAAATTTACATCTTGTTCATAATACGTTTATTATAATCTTGTATTATTATAACGATGGAGAGAAAGAATTTTATTTATCAAAAAAGGTTTTGGCGAAAAACACTGATGAAAATTTGGTATGAAGTAAGGATTAGATATTGTTGGAAGTGTATTGATGGTGTTAATTTAGCAACTGTCAAATTAGAATTAGACACAAAGAGAAACAGAGTTGAAGCACTTAAGGATTCTATAGATACTATTAGACTGCTGGAATGTATGCAAAAAAAGAGGATAAGGTGAAATGCGCAAAACCTTAGAAAAAAATTCGTTAAAAAAAACCAGTGTTCTGCGAACAAAATCTGGAGGAGAAAGAACGATAAAAAAGAGGACTGAAAAAGCCCGGCCGCGAAAAAAAGTTTCAAAATCCCGAACTAAAGCTTTATCTGAAAAGAATACTGCAGTCAAAAAGATAATACCATCGCTAATGCAGGTGATGGGGTTTAATATAGGCTCGGAATATTTTGGAGTGGATATATACTCGGTTGAAGAAGTTGTCCAGATGGTTGAGATAACTGAGATGCCCAGGTCACCGGAATTTGTAGAGGGGATAATTGATATTAGAGGAAAAATTGTACCTTTAATAAATCTACGCAGGATGATGGGACTTGAACAGAAGGAACATAATCTTAATAATGAAATTATTATAACTAAGGTTGAAAGCAAGGAAATTGGTTTGATCGTTGATAATGTTTCCGAAATTATCACGGTGCAAAGAGAGCAAATTATTGAACCTGATAAAGAGACCGTGCCTTTAGCGACGTTTCTTTTTGGTGTAGCCGATTTAGGAGGGAGGTTGATGTTCTTGCTTGATTTAGTTAAAGTGCTACATATAGAACAGCGGGCACTGTTTAAAAAGATAAGCAGGGGTCGTCAGATAATTGAACGGCCGGTTGAGGAAAAAAATAACGAAAAAGAGATTCTTCACCAGAGGGCAGTGGATTTAAGGAAAAAGAAGATAGAAGATAATGTTGAAAAAAGACGACTGGTAACTTTTTCTATAGGGGACGAATGGTATGGAGTGGATATAAATCGGGTAAAGGAAATTTCCCATTTGCTCGATATTTTTTATATCCCTTCGGCGCCGCATCATGTGATTGGAACAATCAATATGCGGGGCGAAGTTATTCCTCTTATAGATTTAAGGAAATTTTTTGAATTACAGGAAATACCACCCACGCCGAACACCCGTATTGTCGTCTTTCGTCAAAATCAGATAAACCTGGGATTAATTGTTGATTCAATCTCCGATATTGTTGAATTACCAGCCAGTCTAATTGAACCACCATTGGCAACCCTGGAAAAAATAAAATCAGAATATCTTGAAGGTGAAGCTATATGGGATAATAAACTGCTTGTCCTCCTCAATCTGGAAAATATTGTTCATTCAATTACAGCATT